>JAAZPN010000179.1 GCA_012797215.1 Chloroflexota bacterium
CCTCTCGCGCCGTGCGAGGGCATCAGGCAATGGCGAAAACTATGGATGTCATCAGAGAAATTTTCGGACTATTATTTGGCCAAGACCCGGAGCTGCGCCAAATTATTGGCGTCACGCTGCGCATGTCCACGCTCAGCACCCTGGTCTCCGCGCTGCTGGGCATTCCGCTCGGTGTCATCCTTGGCAGCACAAATTTCAAAGCCAAGCGCTTTGTGAACCGCATTCTGCACACGCTGATGGGTCTTCCGCCAGTTGTGGCAGGCCTCATTGTTTTCTTATTCCTCTCCCGCAGCGGCCCCTTTGGCACGCTCAAACTGCTCTTCACCGTCACGGCTATGGTCATCGCGCAGATTGTTCTCATCACCCCAATTTTGACGGGCCTGACCGCGAATATCGTCTCGGTCAAAGCTCCCCTGATTCACGAGACTGCTGCCGGAATCGGGTTGAGACCATTTCAGCGCATGCTCTACATCATACATGAATGCCGGGTGCAGTTCATCTCCACTGTGCTCACGGGCTTCGGCCGCGCTATCGCCGAGGTGGGAGCAGTGCAGATGGTGGGGGGCAACGTGCAGTTCAAAACCCGCGTAATGACCACAGCTATCATGATGCAGACCAACATGGGGCATTTTGAGTTTGCCATCGCGCTGGGGGTTGTGCTGCTGGTGATCGCGTTTTTGATCAATTCCCTGGTCAGCCGCATCCAGGAAAGCGCGGGGCTGGCATGATTAGCGTTCAAAATGTTCGGGTGCAGGCTGGCGGCCGTCCCATTCTGGATATTCCCTTACTCGAATTTGAGGAGGGCAAGCGCTACGGCTTGATTGGTGAGAACGGCAGCGGCAAGACCACGCTCCTGCGCGTGCTGGCAGGCACGCTGCAACCCACGCAGGGCAAAGTGACCCAACAAAACCCGGACGGCGTTGGCTATATGCCCCAATCCCCTTACGCGTTCAGTTTTTCGGTCTTGCGCAACGTGGAAATGGCGTTGAAAAACTCTCCGGATCGGCGCGAACAAGCTGCGCGCGCATTGGAAGCGGTAGGAATGCAGAATTTCCTCGCTTCGCGCGGCAACAAGCTCTCTGGTGGGGAAGCCCAGCGCATGGCGGTGGCGCGCATGATTGCCAAACCGCGCAAACTGCTTTTACTGGACGAACCAACCTCCTCCACGGATATTCGCGGCACTGATTCCATTGAGAGCACTCTGCTAAATTACACCCGGGACACCGGCTGCACCCTGATTTTTTCCACCCATTCGCCCGCTCAGGTTCTGCGCCTGGCTGAAGAAGTCATCTTCCTCGACCAAGGGCGAATCCTGGAAAAAGGCCCCGCCCGTCAAGTGCTGGAGAACCCTCAGACCGAAAGCGCGCGCCTTTTCCTGCAGCACTGGCGCATTTAAGCCCCTCCCTGCAACGTACAGTCTGTCTTCATATCCTTTACGCCGCCGGTTTATAATGGAACAGCGCGGGTAGATTGCCGCGCGATGACAAGACATGGAAAAACAGACCAAAAAAGTATTAGTCGCCCTCAGCGGCGGCGTGGATAGTTCAGTCGCGGCCGCGCTGCTGGTGGAGCAAGGTTATCAGGTCATCGGCGCGACGATGCGCCTGTGGAGCGCCCCAGGCTGCGACCAGGAAAACCGCTGCTGCACGCCGGAAACGCGCTCGTTGGCTTCCGAGCTGGCGGATAAACTCTCCATTCCATTTATAGTACTGGATGAAACAGAAACTTTCCGGAAAATCGTGGTTCAGCAATTCCTGGACGGCTACGCGCGCGGCGAGACGCCTAACC
>JAAZPN010000180.1 GCA_012797215.1 Chloroflexota bacterium
GTGCCAATCAGGCAAACGCCTTTTCCGTCAAAATGCTCGCGCAGATAGCGGATGGTAGCATCCCCGGCGGTGAACACGCGCGCGTCAGTTTCTTTCACCCCCAGCCCCATCAGTTTCGTGACGTAATCCGCCCGGCTGCGAGACGTATTATTCGTCAAAAACGAAAAAGGCAGGTTCAAGCGGTTTAGCAGAGCCAGAAATTCCAACGCGCCAGGCAGAAGCCGCTCCCCCAAAAAGAAGGTTCCGTCCATGTCCAGAATAAAGCCCTGCGCTTGCCGTAATGATTTCATGTATAGACTCATCGATTGAAATTCAATTCCACCTGACTACAATGGTACGTATAACAATAATTAGAAAGCAGGAAATATGACCAGCAAAACCTATTTTATCCCGAATATTCACTGCATGCACTGCGTGATGCACATTAAGAACCGCCTGAACGAAATTGAAGGCGTTGAAAACGTGGAAGCCAACGCCCAGACCCGGGAAGTGGAAGTGGAATTCAGCAGTCCCGCGACCGAGGAAGCCATCCTGCAGGCGCTCGCTGAAATCAATTACCCTGCGGAGCTCTAAATGTCTGATAAACAACAGGTCACGCTGCCCATTCTGGGGATGACCTGCGCCAACTGCGTTGCCGCCGTTGAGCGTGGTTTGTCCAAGGTCGACGGCGTGGACGCGGCGGTGGTAAATCTCAGTTCTGAACGCGCGTCCGTCAGCTACGACCCGCACAAGACCGGCATCCCCGCGCTGGTGGAACAGGTCCGCCAAACCGGTTACGATGTAGCCCTGGGCGAAGCATCACTGGGGGTCATCGGACTTTCCGACCCCGCGGACGGCGCGCGCCTGGAAAAAGCGCTGAACGCTGTGGAGGGAGCGCTCTTCAGCCAGGCAAACCTGGCCAGCGAGCGCGTGGTGGTGCGCTATGTTCCTACGATTCTCAGTCAGTCCGAAATCCGCCAGGCTGTAATGCGGGCTGGCTTCCGCCTGGCTGAGGAAAGAACCCTTTCGGAAGACCCCGAAGCCGCCGCCCGCCAAAAAGAGATCGCCCACCAGAAGCGCATGCTCAGCATCGCGCTCATCTTCACTGTCCCGCTTTTCATCCTTTCGATGGGCAGGGACTTTGGACTGCTGCCAATGGCGATTGCCCACGCACCCTGGATGGACTGGCTGTTCTTTGGGCTGGCAACACCGGTGCAGTTTTACGTCGGTGCCAGCTACTATGTCAACGGCTACAAATCACTGCGCAACAAATCCGCGAATATGGATGTGCTGGTGGCTTTGGGCACGTCCGCGGCGTATTTCTATTCCATTTTCGTCTTGCTCGGCGTGGTGCCCGGTCACGGTTACTTTGAGACTTCAGCGGTCATCATCACGCTCGTGCGCCTGGGCAAGTTTCTGGAAGCGCGTGCCAAAGGCGGCGCGAGCGAAGCCATCCGAAAGCTCTTGTTCCTCCAACCCAAAAAGGCGACAGTCATCCGGGATGGCATGGAAACTGAAGTCCCGGTTGATGAGGTCGTTATCGGCGATGTGATTGTGGTGCGTCCGGGCGAAAAAATCCCTGTGGACGGCTCCGTGCTTGAAGGCAGTTCCAGCGTGGATGAATCCATGCTCACCGGTGAATCCCTGCCAGTGGAAAAAAGCGCCGGCGCCCCGGTTTTCGGCGCCACTCTCAACAAAAACGGCAGACTGGTGTTTGAAGCCACCAAAATTGGCCGCGATACCGTGCTCTCCCAGATAATTCAGCTGGTTGAGAATGCCCAGGCCAGCAAAGCTCCCATCCAAAAGCTGGCGGATAAAATTTCCGCGGTTTTTGTCCCGATTGTCATCGCGGTCGCCACGCTAACCTTCCTGATTTGGTATTTCCTGGTTCCACTACCGGCAGATTCAGAAGTCTCCCTGCTGGCGCGCGCGCTGATTAACATGGTCGCGGTGCTCGTGATTGCCTGCCCCTGCGCCATGGGCCTGGCCACCCCGACCGCCGTGATGGCAGGCACCGGGCGCGGAGCGGAACTTGGAATTCTGGTTAAGACCAGCGAAAGCCTGGAAATTGCCGGGCAGATTGACACCATCATCCTGGATAAAACCGGCACGCTCACCCGCGGGCA
>JAAZPN010000181.1 GCA_012797215.1 Chloroflexota bacterium
ATGGCGAACCTTTCCGGTTGATTCCAGAACATCAAATGCCTGGGCGACTTCTTCCGGCTCAACAAGCGCGTCTGGACGATGGAGCAGCAAAATATCCAAATATTCGGTACCTAAACGCTTTAGGCAGCCGTCCACCGCTGAGAGGATGTGTTCCTTCGAGAAATCGTACATGCCTTTACGAATGCCAACCTTGGATTGCAGAATCAGAGTTTCGCGAACCGATGGGCTCATGTGAACGGCTTTTGCGAAGATTTCCTCGCAGGTTCCCCCGCCGTAAATGTCCGCGTGGTCAAAAAAGTTTGCTCCGAGCTCAAGCGCGGATTGCACGAACGATTCTGCTTCGATAGGGGTGAGCGTTTTGATGCGCATGCAGCCAACGCCGACCACCGGAACCTGCAAATCTGAACTGCCAAATTGAATTGTTCTCATTCGTCCTCCTTCAATCACCCAATGATTACTGTGCGGGGATGGAAATCTTCACGGGTATCAAAGCCACAATACTTTCCAGGCTTGTTGAGCTTAAAACTCGAATTCTTTCGCGCGGTATTGCAGCGCTTCTGCCAGGTGCACTTGCGTGATTTCCGCGCTGCCTGCCAGGTCAGCAATCGTGCGCGCGAGCTTGAGAACGCGGTGGTAACCCCGGGCTGTCAGCTGCAGTTGACGCATGGCGGTTTGCATCAGCGCCTGGGATGGGGCGTCCAGCACACAAAAACGCCGCAGTTCGGCCGGGCTCATGTCCGCGTTCGAAAAAAGCGCTGTGCCCACAAAGCGCTCGCTTTGGCGCTGGCGTGCCAACTCCACGCGCTCCCGGATGGCGGCAGAACTTTCCCCCTGGCGCGCCGCGCTGAGCTTCTGGTAATCCACGCGCGGAACGTGGATGAGCATGTCAATCCGGTCAAGCAGTGGTCCGGAAATGCGTTTCTGATAAGTAGTGATGGCTCCGGGCGCGCAAGTGCACTGCTTCAGCGTATCTCCATAATAACCGCAGGGGCAGGGGTTCATCGCGCCGATGAGCATAAAGTTGGCGGGAAAAGTGAGCGTGCCATTGGCCCGGCTGATGGTGACGCGTTTGTCTTCAATTGGCTGACGCAGCACTTCCAAAATGCGCTGACCAAATTCCGGCAGCTCATCCAAAAAGAGCACGCCGCGGTGCGCCAGGGAGATTTCCCCTGGGTGGGGCAGGTTGCCCCCACCGACCAGCCCGGCATGGCTGATGGTGTGGTGCGGCGCGCGGAAGGGGCGGGTTTGCAACAGCGGGGTATTAGCCGGCAGCATATCGCAAATCGAGTAGATGCGGGTCACTTCGAGCGCTTCTTCCAGGCTCAAGCCTGGGAGGATGGAGTTTATCGCGCGGGCAAGCAGCGTTTTCCCCGCGCCGGGAGGGCCGGACATGAGGACATTATGGTTGCCAGCCGCAGCCACTTCCAGGGCGCGTTTAACGTGTTCCTGCCCCTTAATTTCGCTGAAATCTGTGTCCGAGAGCTGGGGCAGCTGCGGGGTGAAAGGCACAGCAGCGGCAGGCTCGATTGGTTGTTCGCCGGTTAAATGCAGGTAAAGCTCCGCGAACGAGGCGACTGGAAAAACGGTGATATCGGGGATGAGGGCTGCTTCCGGCGCGTCTTCCGCCGGCACGTACAGGGATTTGAAACCGGCTTGCCTGGCCGCGGCCGCGACCGCCAGCATCCCGCGCACATGCCGCACGGAGCCGTCCAGCGAGAGCTCCCCGATAACCAGCGCGCCCTCAATTTGCTCCTGGCTGACCTGCTCGCCAGCAATCAAAACGCCCAGGGCAATCGGCAAATCGAAAGATGGTCCTTCTTTCCGGACAGAAGCCGGCGCGAGATTGACCGTAAGCGCTTTTCGGGGATAAGCCAGGTCAGCATTTTTAATCGCTGAGTAAACCCGCTCGCGGCTTTCTTTCACGGCTTCGTCGGGTAGACCCACGATAGCCATGTGCGGCAAGCCCTGCCCAAAATCGACCTCAATGTCGATGATGACCCCGTCCAAGCCGATTACCGCGCAGGAAAAAACGTGTGCGAGCATGGCACAAGTTTAGAGGCAATAATGCTAAAAGTCAACGAGTTTTTGAAAACAAACAGTTAACACCAATGTTGATCCGCCTGATGATTGCTATAAAATAGCATTTCAGGCGAAAAGCGCTGTCAGACAGCTTAAAGCGCTGCGCGATGGTAAAATTTCTCAATCTGTTTTTGCTTTCTTCCGAAAGGATTCCACCATGCATAAAAAACAATCATCAAAAATATTGACTCTAATTCTTCTGTGCTGCTGCCTGTTACTGGGCAGCCTTGCAAAAGGTGCACAAGCACAAACTGCTCCAGCTGATTGGCTCGCTTTTGGCAGCGCTACCAGCCGAAACGCGCCTGAGGTCGCGCTGTTGCAGGCGGACGCCCAAAGCATTCGCCTGCGCGCCAGCGCGGATGGAGTGGAGGTGCTGCCGCTTGCCATTGGCGCTCAGACCTACCTGAGCCTGAGCGGAGAAGGCTTTGAGAGACGGGCAGAACTTGGAGCGCCAGCGCTTCCCGTCATTTTGCGTGACGTTGAAGTGCCCTTTGGCGCGCAAGTGAGCGTCGAAATCCTTTCCGCGACGAGCAAGTCCACGTCCCTCGCGGATTTGGGACTGGAAGGGGTTATCGCTCCGCGCCAACCATCGCAGTCCAAATGCGCGGAAGCACAAAACGTTGAGCCTCCAAATTCACAAATCTACGGACTGCAAACCGCTTATCCAGGCGAACTTGTGCGCGTAGTCGACGAATACATCGCGCGCGGTCACCGCGTGGTGCAGCTGGAAATTGCGCCTGTGCAATACACGCCTGCCTCCGGTGGTCTGGAGACTTTTTCGCAAATCGAGTTCTTAATAAGACTGGATGGAAGCGATATGGCGGCCACTTACGCTGAAGCTGACCGTCTAAACTCAAAAGGTTTTAACGACTTATATGCCGCTAAGGTGCTCAACTACAACCAGGGACGGCCGCTTGAGTTGCCTAAAGATCCTGAAAAATACCTGATTATTACCGCGGATGCCTACGAAAGCGGGCTGGCAGCCTTGGTAAGCTTGAAACAAAGCCAGGGTTTTAACGTTAGCGTGGCAAACATTACCACTGTCGGCGGGAACACGACCACCGCTATTAAGAATTACATTAAGACTCAATACCAGGGAGCTAACCCACCGGATTATGTGCTCTTGGTAGGAGATTATAACAATGGCGCGGACAGTATCACCAACTATCAATTCCGCACAGGGGGTTCCAGCCGCACAGATTTGTATTTCTTTACCATGGATAATGAAACAGAATTTGTACCGGATATTTTTTATGGCCGTTTCCCGGTGCGGAACTCGACCCAACTGGCAAATATGGTCGCCAAGCTGCAGACCTATGCCGCTCGCAGCGGGCAGGAAGCCTGGGTGAAAAAAGCAGCCTTTCTTGCCACAAGCGATGGAGGTTGGTACGACGTTGCTGAAGCGACCCACAATTACGTCATAAACTCCTACACGCTTCCCAAGGGTTATTCCGGTTTTTTCCCGACCAACCCGATGCCGGGCGGTGATAAGCTGTACGCGATTACTCACAGCGCGACCACCACCGATGTGACTAACGCCATCAATGACGACCGCGCGATGGTGGTATACAGCGGCCACGGCAGCCAGACGAGTTGGGCTGGGCCAAGCTTCACCCAGACTAACGTGCGCAATCTTACGGGTGTGGCGGTGCCGTATGTGGCCTCGCACGCCTGCGTAACCGGAGATTTCACTATCGATGAAAGCTTCGCGGATACCTGGGTGATTGAACCTGTGAATGGCGCGCTTACTATCGCCGCGGCAAGCAACAATTCCTACTGGGATGAAGATGATATTTTGGAACGCGTCACCTTTGATTTGCTGTACAGCGACCCGACCGGCGCAGTTGTGCCCAGCGTGGCGGAGATGAAACACGGCGGCCTGGTAGCCGTAGACGCCAGCGGTTCCAGCCTGGACCAATACTATTGGGAGGAATACCACATCTTTGGCGATCCCAGCCTTGAAATCATCCTGGGACCCAGGCTGCCAGATTTCACGCTTTCCCTGCAGCCGAGCGCGCTGAGTACTTGCAGCACGGATACGCAAGAAGTGACAGTAGATGTCGGCAGCCTTAATGATTACGAGGAGCCTATAGACCTGGCGGCCAGCCAACTGATTGGTTTTTCGCTCAGCTTTGACCCTGCTGGACCCATTACACCTCCCGGGCAAACAGTGCTGACCCTTGAGGGGCTCGGCTCTGCCTCTTCCGGACCGCAGACCGTCACTGTAACGGGTACTTCCGGTAGTCTTGTGCATCAAGCCGATCTGCTCGTTAATGTCTTCAATCTTCTCAGCTCCGGGCCGCAGTTGATTTCGCCTGCCAACGGCGCGGCGAATGTTGCGCCGGGAACCAGCCTTAGCTGGCGGCCGCTTGAAGGCGTGCTTAGCTACCATCTCAAGGTAGCCTTGGATGCAAGCTTCACCCAGCTTATTATTGATGAACAGGATATCACGGCTACCAGCTTTACCCCAAGCGCGGCCTTCCAGACTGATACCCGTTACTACTGGACCGTTTCTGCGGAAAATCCGTGTGGGGAAACAAACGCAAACCAAAGCTTCAGTTTTCGGACGCGCCCGGGTCCGGGGGACTGCCCTGCGGGCACGACAGCCCAGACGCTCTATCTGAGCGATTTTGAAGACGGTGCTCCGGATTGGTCAGACACATCCTCTGGTTCGTACCACTGGGCGCTTTCTACCGCGCGCTCGCATTCCCCGCTAAATTCCTGGACAGCCGCGGTACCAGCCGTCATCGCGGATCAACGCCTGGTCTCTCCGGCTTTCGCACTGCCTGCTAATGACCTGCCCCTTTCGCTTTCGTTCTGGCATCGCTGGACCTTCGATAATCCAACGGTCTGCAACGACGGCGCAATCCTGGAAGTGAGCACGAACAACGGAGTCAGTTGGGTTCAGGTTAGCGCCTCAAAATTGCTCACCAATGCGTATAGTGGAACGGTTCGAAGCGGCGTATTTAACCCCCTGGCAGGGAAATCCGCCTGGTGTGGGACTTCGGACTGGGTGTGGACGGTGGCAGACCTGAGCGAGTACGCCGGACAAACAGTACTGTTTCGCTTTAGGCTCGGTAGTGGAAACAGCGGCAGCGCGGAAGGCTGGTACCTGGATGATGTCAAACTGCAAAGCTGCGTTGCTGAACCGGTAGAGGAAAGCTTAATCTATTTGCCCTGGCTCAGTAGATAAGTAATATTTAAGCGCGGGATCCAAGCGTTCGGATCCCGCGCGGTTGCCATGTTAAATATATTTTTATTGCAGCTCGTATCTCTTCCGGCTGTTGTTGTCATGAACGGCAGCCGCGTGAATAGGATACAATATGCCCTTGATTCAATAGCTGCGAGGTCTGTTACTCCAATGAAATTGTCTGGAAAAATTCTGTCAGGCATCATTTACACCTTAGTTGTCGCCGTCCTTATTTCCGCCTGCGCGCCTGCAACATCCAGCCCGACACAAGAGCCTACCCATACCAATTCTCCAACCGAAATCCAGCTGCCCACTGCCACCGCAAGCCCCGTGCCCACCTCGACCCCAACGCCGGAACCGATTTATCTGCGGGTAGACCCAGACCTTCCGCTGGCCTTTCAAAACTCAATCCAATTGGAAGGCACCGATTTTGAAATCGTGAACTCAGGTAAGACCTCGGCAGTTCTGGATTATGGGCGGGGAAATCCGGTGAGCAGTTGGGTTTACGCGTTGGCAGCTCCGTTTCCAACCATCCTCGATGATATCCCAGCGCAAACGCTGCTGAATTTCTGGCGGCAAGGCGCCGCCGCTCCCTTCAGCAGATTGGTTATGGATATAGAGACCATGACAGCTCTCAAAAGCCGGTGGGGGGTTCCCGCGGGAAACGTGGAAATCCTGGAAACTGAAGCCCTGCTTCTGGAGGCCTGGACCACTGAAGGCACCTGGGCTGTGATTCCCTTTGAACAGATCCAAGCTCGCTGGAAGGTGATCGCGCTGGATGGACAATCTCCACTCCGTAAGAATTTCAGGCAACAAAGTTATCCGCTGGCTGTCCCCATTTCTCTGACTGCTTCGCAGGGCTACCAGTCTTCGGCGCTGACGGAGCGTTTGCTGCCGTACCTGGCGGTGAGCAATCGCGACGCGCAAAAACTTGTCACGGTTATTCTGACAGGCGTGACGGCGATGGTGCGCGGCACGGCCAGCGAAATGGAAGAAAAAGGCATCACACGGCCCGCGGAAGTGATTGGGGATGTGACACGCCAGGCAGACATCCTGCACATCAGCAACGAAGTCCCTTTCGCGGTGGACTGCAAGGACCCTGTGCCTAGACTTTCCGGCAAGCTGAGCTTTTGCTCCAAAGATTCTTACCTTGAATTGCTAGAAGCCGTTGGCACGGATATCGTGGAACTAACCGGCGACCATTTTCAGGATTGGGGTGAAGCCGCGCTGGAACATACTCTGCAGCTATACCAGCAAAAAGGCTGGAAGTATTACGGCGGCGGATTGAACATTGAAGAAGCCAAACAGCCGGTTAAGTTGGAGATAAACGGAACAAAAATCGCGTTCCTGGGATGCAATGCCAAGCCGACGATCTACGGAAATGCTAGCGATGAAAAAGGCGGCAATTATCGCTGCGATTGGGACTATATGACCGCTGAGGTGAAAAGCCTGCGCGCCGAAGGATATCTCCCCATCGTCACTTTCCAACATCTGGAATTCTACCAATGGACAGCCCAGTCGCAACTGGTCGCGGATTTTCACAAGATGGAGCAGGCCGGCGCGGTGATTGTTAGTGGCAGCCAGTCTCATCAGCCGCATGGAATGGAGATAACTGATAACGCCGTGCTTCATTATGGATTGGGAAACTTGTTTTTTGACCAATACGGCCTGGCGCTCTATACGGATTTCGGCTTTTTGGACCGGCATGTCTTCTACGATGGGCGATATCTGGGCGTGGAAGTGCTGCCAATTCAATTTAAGGATTATTCTCAACCGATTTGGCCGGAAGAAGCAACCAGAGCGTGGTTAATGGAAGTTTTCTTCCAAGTGAGCGCGTGGAATTATCCACCCAGGTAATCTGATTTACGCGCGGAGAAGCTGCAGAAAAGAAAATCGCAGGAGAAAAATACTCCTGCGATTTAGTGCCCCCATCGGGACTCGAACCCGAGTTATAGCCTTGAAAGGGCTGTGTCCTAACCTCTAGACCATGGGGGCGGTTAAGCGACCA
>JAAZPN010000182.1 GCA_012797215.1 Chloroflexota bacterium
CTTCACGAGAGAAAAGAGCGAATTCCGATTATGGTAGGCTCTTCAGCGCTGCTTTTCCGGTTTCCGGCCCCTAGACAGGCTTCGCTCGGATGGTATAATTGCGGTCTATTACGCAAATGAGGTTTTGATGAAAACAGCTTTGATTACTGGCATCACCGGTCAGGATGGTTCATACCTGGCGGAATTGTTACTGAGCGAAGGTTACGAAGTGCACGGCGTCATTCGTCGGTCAAGCACTTTCAACACGCGCAGAATTGATCATCTCTATCGGGATCCGCACGGAAACGGCGAAAAACCGCGCTTATTCCTGCACTACGGTGACATGGGCGCAACCGATACGCTCCTTGATGTGATTTACACTACCAAACCGGACGAGATTTACCACCTGGCGGCACAAAGTCATGTGCGCGTCAGCTTTGACATGCCGGAGTACACCGGAGACATTACCGGGCTGGGCACCACGCGCATTTTGGAGGCCATCCGTAAAAGCAAGATAAATAGCCGTTTTTATCAGGCGTCATCTAGCGAGCTGTTCGGCAGCGCCAAACCACCGCAAAGTGAAAGCACACCTTTCCAGCCGCGCAGCCCCTACGCCGCAGCCAAGTTATACGCTTACTGGATGACGGTAAACTACCGCGAAGGCTACGGTATGTACTCGGTCAATGGCATCCTTTTCAACCACGAATCCCCTCGGCGTGGCGAGACCTTTGTGACGCGCAAAATTACCCGCGCGGTGGCCTCCATCCGGGCAGGCTTGCAGGACAAACTGTTTTTGGGCAACCTGGACGCCAAGCGCGACTGGGGTTACGCGCCGGAATATCTGGAAATGATGCATTTACTCCTTCAGCAAGATGCACCAGACGATTATGCCATCGGAACGGGCGAAGCACATTCCGTGCGGGATTTTCTGGATGAGGCCTTTGGCTACGTTGGCATGGACTGGCACAAGTATGTAGAAATTGACCCACGCTACTTCCGCCCGACTGAAGTAGATTACCTGCTGTGTGACCCCACCAAAGCAAAAACCAAATTGGGTTGGGAGCCAAAAGTCAAATTCCATGAACTGGTAAGAATCATGGTAGATGCTGATCTTGAGCTGCTTAACCTTCCAAAACCAGGTGAGGGCAAGCGCATCATCGATGAAAAGTTCAACGGCTGGCACCGCTGGGAACACCAGGTCGTCAGCATGGATAAGTGACGAGTAAGCAAAACAGCGTTATAATAAGAACTTCGGAGTAGTAATCCGCAGCCGCTGACAGAGAAGGGTTGGCAAGTCTGAAACAACCCACAGAACAGGCAAGGATGAAGTCGCCGGAGTGATGACCGAAGAAATCCTCAAAGGAGATTAGAACGGTCCGGGTACGCCCGTTAGCGCGTTCGAGTGCATTGACATACGTCAATGAAATGAGGTGGTACCACGGAGACTTTCGCCCTCAACTGGCGAAAGTTTTTATTTTAATGATGAGGAAAAGAAGATGACCGAGCTGCCAAAAACTTATGACTTTAAAGAATACGAAGAAAAGATTTACTCCGATTGGGAGAATAAGGGGTATTTTCGTCCGACGAATGACCCGAACAAACCCGGGCATGACCCTTCTATCAAACCCTTCGTCATCGTAATTCCTCCCCCAAATGTTACCGGCGGGCTGCACCTGGGGCATCCGCTCTTTGTGGCAACGGAAGACCTGATGATACGCTACCACCGCATGAAGGGCGAACCGACATTGTGGGTGCCGGGGACTGACCACGCCGGCATCGCCACGCAACTGCAAGTTGAAAAGCAGCTAGCCAAAGAGGGGTTGACCCGTACCCAGTTGGGACGGGAAGCCTTTGAAAAGCGCATGTGGCAGTGGAAAGAGCAGTACGGCGGGCAAATAACCCACCAGATCCGCCGCATTGGCGCCAGCTGCGACTGGGACAGAGAACGATTTACGCTGGATGAAGGCTTGTCGCACGCTGTGCGCGAGGCGTTTGTGCGGCTGTATGAAAAAGGCTTAATCTACCGCGGTCCGCGCATGATTAATTGGTCGCCGGGCTTGAAAACCGCTGTATCAGACCTTGAAGTGGAATACTCCGAGGAAATGGGAACACTTTACTACTTCAAGTACCCACTTGCCGACGATTCTGGCGATTTCATCCCGGTGGCAACCACACGCCCGGAAACAATTCTCGGGGATAGCGCCGTGGCAGTGCATCCGGAAGACCCGCGCTACCAACGCTTTATTGGCAAAATGGTGCAGGTGCCTGTACTTGGCAGAGCAATCCCAGTTGTCGCGGACGCGTATGTCGAGCGTGAATTCGGCACAGGGGCGTTAAAAATCACGCCTGGGCACGACCCGCACGACTATGAAATTGGAGACCGCCACCAGCTGGCGCTTATCAATATTTTGAACCCCGACGCGACGCTGAACGAGAATGGCGGACCGTATCAGGGAATGGATCGATACGCTGCCCGAAAAGCGCTGTGGGAAGAAATGCGCGCCCAGGGGCTGGTAATCAAAGAAGAACCCTACATGATGAGTGTGCCCAGGTCCCAGCGTGGTGGCGAAATTGTTGAACCACTGGTCTCAACGCAGTGGTTCGTCCGGATGGAATCGCTGGCGAAAAATGCGAAAGCTGCCGTGGAATCCGGCGAGGTCACTTTTGTGCCGGATCGTTTCACAAAAGTCTTCCACAATTGGATGGATAACATTCAGGATTGGTGCATCAGCCGGCAGCTTTGGTGGGGGCATCGCATTCCAGTTTGGTACTGTCAGGATTGCGGCGAGGTCATAGTCGCCCGGGAAACACCGGAACGCTGCCCCAAATGCGGGAGCGCAAGCCTGGAGCAGGACCCGGATGTGTTGGATACCTGGTTCTCGTCCGGCTTGTGGCCATTTTCCACTTTGGGATGGCCGGAGAAAACGCCCGATTACGAGTACTTCTACCCAACGTCAGTGCTCGAAACAGGATATGACATCCTGTTCTTCTGGGTCGCGCGCATGATTATGGACGGCGTGGAGTTTACGGGTAAGGCGCCGTTCCACACAGTGTATTTGCACGGCATCATCCGAGACGAAAAAGGCGTGAAGATGAGCAAGACCAAAAACAATGCCATCGACCCGCTCGAGGTCATGGACGCGATGGGCACCGATGCACTGCGCTTTACGCTATTGGTCGGCAGCACGCCCGGGAACGACATGAACATTTCTGTGAAAAAAGTGGAAGCCAACCGCAACTTTGCCAATAAAGTCTGGAATATTGGCAGATTTGTTATCTCCGCGGTAGACCGCGCAGGGGAGAAGCCAATAGAAGCGCCTGTTTGGACCCTGCCCGACTCATGGATTTGGGCACGGCTCAAGCAGGTTGTCAACAGCGTCAACGCTCTGTTCGAAAACTATCAATTTGGAGAAGCCGGCAAACAAATTTACGAGTTTTTCTGGAGCGAATTCGCGGATTGGTACCTGGAGGCTTCCAAGCGGCAGATTTCGGAAGGCGGCGACCGGGCTTACTTTACTGCCTATGGGCTCGCGCAGGTGTTGGATGTGATGCTGCGCCTGCTGCATCCTTTCACTCCCTATGTCACTGAAGCTCTTTGGGGTTATCTAAAACAAGCGTGCCTGGACGCCGGTCTGCCTATGAAAACCAAGGAGGGCTGGGAAGAAGCGCTCATCCTGGCGCGTTGGCCTGAGCGCATGGAGATGGAAGGCTGGGAAGATGAGATTATCAAGGACTTCAATACCACGCAGGATTTGATACGCGCTATTCGCAACCTGCGCTCTGAGTATAAGATTGAGCCATCGCGAAAATTGCATGCCGTATTTGTGTCTGCTGAGCAGCAAATATTGCTCGAGTCCCAAAAGCTGGTTTTGTGCGACCTGGCTGGGCTTGACGCGGATTTGACAGAAATCCGCGTGGAAAAACCGGACGAACAAAGCGGCATGGCCGGACTTGTCGTAAACGAAATCGAAATTTTCGTTCAATTGGCGGACGCCAAGGACGATGCGGCTGAAGAAGATAGGCTGCGCAAAGAACTGGCTGAGTTGGAGAGTCAGGTGGCCCGCCTGGAAGGGCTGTTGGCAAGTCCCTTCGCGCAAAAAGCGCCGGATAAAATCGTGCAAGCTGAACGCGAGAAATTGGAGACCTACAAGGTCAGTGTCGAAAAGCTGCGCGCGCGGCTGGGTTAGGTGAGATAATGAGATGCCCGGAAGGGCATCTCTTTTCTTGTCAACTGAATTGATTATTGTGATGAGACGCGTTCTGATTCGTGCTGCATGATGCGGCGTAGAATTGCCAGCGAACTGGCATAGGTGGAATCCATGCCCTGGTAGGAAAGCGCGCCGGCCCCAAGGTTTTGACCCTTCGTCAGGGGGGTATCTGAGACGTAATGTAAAATGCCCAGATCGAAGGGCAGTTTGTGGAGATTTACAATTTCGTTCACCGGGTGCCGCTGCGGCCGGAAAAGTTCGTAAATGGCTGAAAGATAAGGCCCAGCTTCCATCTCGATATCTGTGTAGCCTTCGCGGTAGATGACATCCATAACCGTGGCGTTCTGTAAAAAAGTACCCCAGACCGAGACTGCTTTTTGGTTATCCAGCACGGTGCCATATGTCAGGTAAGGGGAGAGGTCCGATGCTTGAAAGTTGTTGTCAAAGATATAAGTATTTTTGGAGTGCTCGTCGTAGACGACATTTGGCAGGATGACATCGCCGCGCACCCCATTCAGACTGGCTGCTTTTCCCATCACATAGATACCCAGGATTTGGGCCGCGTTTTCCGCGATCTTCGTCAGCAGGTGGTACGCGCCAAACCCGAGCGGATAATCAATATTCACAATAAGCGCGTCAGAATTTGGTAAAAAAGCCCACTCGCGGCAGCCCGGCTGCGCGCAGGGTGTGATGCGGGAATCGATGCTGGTTGGATTCAGCTTGGAAATATCAATGACCTGCGCTTCGGTATCAAAAGCATGCATGCTTGGAAAGCGGAAGATTCCACGTTCTTTTTCAAAGCGAAGCTGTTCTTGCCATGCTTCGGCGCCAGCTGCTGAGGATTGGAACTTTTTCATGACGTAATAGAAAAAGTTCTCTCTGCTGGAAGGGACAGCCTTGTTCTGGATATCCTGCCACTCTGCCAAAAGAGCAGGTTGGTCAGCGCTGTTGACGAAGTCGATTAGTTGCCGCTGTTTGCTGAGCGCGAAGCCCGAGAGCAGGTTCACGAGGCTGTGGGTGTTGGAAGAGACGAAATAAATCGGGCGCTGATTTATACCTGGATACTGCTTTTCTATCTTTTCCCACCAGGTTTCGGTGGCTTTGCGGTAATCATTTAGAGAACCGCTGAGCAGTTGCAGTCGAAAATTGCATTTCACGCTGGCAAAAAGCCCAAAGACTTCGTCAAAGCGTTCACCCAAAACAGTATAAAGTCTTCCCAGGTCGGCTTCGCTCATCCTCAGTTGGTTAGCTAATTGTTGGAAACGCACTGGTTCAGCGGGGGATGCATTCAGATAGCGTTCCTCGGGAATTTGACTTAGCAGCGCGTTTAGCTTATTCCATTCAATTTGCAGAGCCGTGAGCGTGGGCACCACGTCATCGATATCGGAGCGCGAGGCGATGTAGCACGCCATTTGCTCGCCGCCGTCGTAAAAGCAGCGTCTGCGCCGCGCGCGGGCAGCTACTTCCGTCCAGGTTTCCACGCTGCCATAGCCGTGTTGAGAAAAATTGCTCTCCGTTTGTCCCAGAATGATTTTCTTCACATTAAAGATGCACTCTGGCAGGCGCTGCAGGCTGTAAATCAGAGCAGAGATATCCGGGTAAGGTTCGCGGGCATTCGGGTGCAGCGAGGAATTAATCCCGGAATGCACTTCTTCGAGCGAACGGATTTGCACGACGTTCGTGGAGCGCAGCAGCGAGTAGATAGTGCGAAGATATAGATCAATTTCCTCAGAAGAGCGAACCGGAACCTGTCTTTCCATGGCGGGATGTCCTTTAATATTTATTGAGCGTTTTTCAATTTTATCATGCCGGTGCAGAGACCCTCGGCATACCTTATAATTGGGGCACAGAACGGAGGAGTCGCGCATGCCAATTGATACTGTTATCTTTGATTTTGGGGGAGTTATTCTGCGTTACCTGGATCCCGACTGGCTGCGTGAGACACTGCCATATGGCGAGCAAATCCAAACCGCGGTTTATGAGTATCTGGAATCAGAGGTTCTGTGGGATGTAATGCGCGGAAATCTTAGCGAATTGGATTTCTGGACTGCAAAAGCGCAAGAGATGAACATTCCCGAGGAAGCGGTCAAACAGTATCTGCTAGTCCAGACTGCTCACGCGCAACTGGATTCAAAGGTGCTCGCACATATGGAGCGCTTAAAAGGAAATTACAAGCTGGGCATCCTCAGCAATGCTGGGAACACAACCAGAGCGCTGCTGGAGGGGCAATATCATCTCCATGAGCTGGTTGACGATATTGTGATTTCCGCTGAAGAGGGCTTAGTAAAACCCGAACCAGAAATCTATCAGCTCTCGGCGCGGCGGCTTGGAACGGAGCCGGAGCGCTGCGTCTTTGTGGACGATTTGCCAGAAAACATCCAGGCGGCGGAGAGCTTAGGCATGCGCGGTGTTTTGTTTACTGATGCTGAGAGCTCTCTAGCGCTGCTGGACGCGTTATTAGCGCAAGGAGATTGACCATGCTCTATCTGGTGGCAACTCCTATTGGCAATCTGGGTGATATGACCTACCGCGCCGTCGAAACCCTGCAAGGAGCGGACTTAATCGCGAGTGAAGACACACGAAAAACCAGCATTCTGCTTAAGCATTACGGGATATCCAAACCTCAGGTGGCTTTCCACACCATGAACGAAGCCAAAATGACGCCAAAGCTGCTTGAGCGGCTGCTGGCTGGTGAAAACATAGCGCTTGTAACCAACGCCGGCACGCCCGGAATTTCTGACCCTGGTTATTCCCTTACGCACGCTGCAGTTCAGGCCGGGGTCTCGGTTACGTCGATACCTGGTCCTTCCGCGGTCATCACTGCGCTTACACTCGCCGACTTGCCCTTACACAGCTTCACTTTTAAGGGCTTCCCTCCTCATAAAGAAGGCCCGCGCAAACGTTTCATGGAGCAGGAAAAGGACTCCCCGCACACCTTGGTCTTTTACGAGAGCCCTTATCGCCTAAACGCCTTTCTGAAAAACGCCCTGGAAGTTTTTGGGGACCGCCGCGCGGTCGTAGCGAATGACCTGACCAAGAAATTTGAAACCATCTGGCGCGGAAGCTTGCGAGAGGTCCTTGAACAGATGCAAAGCACGGACGTCAAGGGCGAATTCTGCATTTGCATTGAAGGTCGTGTGGGGGAAAAGACTAAAACGCGAGAGGGGTAAGATCCTTCAGATCCGAATACGCATCCAGATTTTCGGCTTTTTTCAATCGATTAGTAATCCAATAGGTGGCGGGGGTCATGAGTACTTCCACGCCAACTTTAAATAAGTAATTGCTGAGCGTGAGTGTAAGGTAGAGCTCCCATGGGAATACCCGCGTGAGTGACCCCACCGCGATGAAAATGGCAGTATCCACCAGTTCCCCGATAACCGTGGACCCGATGGTTCGCACCCAGAGCCATTTGCCCTGCGTGCTGTGCTTGAGCAGAGCCATGATGATGGCATTTGAAAAGCTGCCACCCAGATATCCAAGAAAGCTCGCCAGAACAATACCGCCTGAGCTTACGCCTCCAAGAATCTTGTCATAGGCAGACTGCCCGACGGACTCCAACCACAGGGATTCTCCTGGCAGTCTTTGAATAAAGAAGAACATCAAGGCAGTGAACGCCAGCCCCAAAAATCCTATCCAAATAACGCGCCGCGAGATTTTGTACCCATATACTTCTGTAAGAATGTCTCCGAAAATGTAAGCAACAGGGAAGAATAAGGTTCCAGCGTCAAAAGCCAGAGGAACACCTGCCAAAGAAACTCCCCAATCTATCAATTTGGCTGAAGAAGCAATGTTGCTGAGAGCAAGAACCAATGTAAAGACAACCGTTACGATATCCAGGTAACGGTACGCGCGTGGAGAGGAAGATTGGGGTGATGTTCGGTTCATCAACGGAAAGTATACCTTTTTTTACAGGTATACTTATTTTCACGATGCAGCGCTTTTTTATCACCCCTAATGCCATACACGATGATTTGGTGCAATTCCCGGAAGCCATTGCCCGGCAGATGGAAAAAGTCTTGCGACTGGACCTGATGAACGATGAGGTAATTGTTCTCGATAATTCTGGAAATAGCTACCTTGTTCGCCTGAATGGCCGGCAGGCTGGCATTTTACATGGCGTGATTCTGCAAATTACCGAAACAAATCCGCGGACAGGGCTTAAGCTCGAGCTCGGTTTCAGTTTGACCAAGCGGGAAAAGGTGGAATGGATTCTGCAAAAAGCGACAGAACTGGGTGTTAGCGTTTTCAGGCCATTCGTCTCGGAGCGCAGCCTTGACCGAGGATTGACATTGGGGAACGCCCGGCGAGAGCGCTGGACTGCAATTATCCGGGAGGCTGCTGAACAATCTCATCGCGCGAAATTACCGGAACTGCACGATCCGGTCGCTTTTCGGGACGCTCTCGACTGTTTTACGCTGGACAGCCTCAGATTGTTTGCCTGGGAAGGCGTCTCACCGGAAATTCAAATCAAACCCGATTGGTTCAAAAACGCAAGCGGATTGAGTGTGCTGGTGGGTCCGGAAGGGGGCTTCAGCGCAGAAGAGGCGCGGATGGCTGCGGATGCGGGCTTCAGACACTTCTCGCTTGGACGACGTATCTTGCGGATGGAGACCGCCTGCCTAAGCGTCTGCGCGCTTGGCGCGCATTACCTTGAGCGAGCTGATTAAGGACTGAGAAGAGCGCGGGAAGGCAGGAGATTGCGCAAGCGACCTGGAAGATTCTTTCCCGCCCCGAGGTTCCTGCCGTCGCCATCCCGCACGGCAATGATTGAAGCATTCCGGCAAGATGCGATGCTTGCGCCGCGGATTTCAGCGCCCTTCAGCCACTGAGCAATCAAATCATCCGGGATTATCCAGACATTGCTATTGAATCGGTCGCCAAAGCGGCTGACAATTTCCGCGGAGAGTTCAAAGTTTGATCCGCTCCACCGGCCAAATGGAAAGCCAAAGGCGTAATAAGGCAATTCTGAAAAGTGGCGCAGAAATTGTCCTGGTAAGAGAAAAAGTTGTTGTTCTCTTCGGTAGAGATGCAAATCTCGTTTTTCAAATTCCGGACTGAAATCAAAGCCGTACAAATCCGCCAATTCGCGCAGCAGAGCTACCCGGACTTTTTCCTCCAGGAGCTCAAGCCCGGTTTTTTTGAAAGGCCGTGTTGGAGGTAGCTGGCGTGGAAGCTTGAGCGCGGCTGTCTTGATTAGTTTCGCGGCAAAGAAGCCATTGGTGCCTGCCAAATGCGGCCAGAGCCGCAAGCTGGCAGCAGTCTGAGGGTTAAAGTTTCGGCCTTCAAATTCTGTCAGTCCAGGCGCATTCAGCATGCTCTGGGGGCTTTCATCTACGCGGGCGGTTCCGGGATGCTTCTCCAAGAATGCACTCAGAACAGCTTCATCTTCCTCGGGGGCAAGCGTGCAGGTGGAATAGACCACTTCAGCCCCAATTTTGGCCGCGCTTACGGCGGATTCGAGCAGGGCGAGTTGCCGCGCGGCTAATCTTTCCCGCTCTCCAACAGTAATTGGACGGAAGGGATGGCTGGCGGAAACGCGCAGACCTTCCATACTGCAGGGCGCGTCGAGTAAGACCCGATCAAAAGTTTCTGGGAACCAAACACCGATTTTTTCACCGGCAAAATTGGTAATGGCTGTGTTGGCTGCTCCCCAGGTAAGCAATACCACCCGCAGCGCTTGCAGTCGATTAGCGCTCGAATCGTTGGCGACGACAAGGTTGTTATCATCAGTGCTGTCCACAAGTTGGGTAGTCTTGCCGCCTGGTGAGGCTGCCATGTCCAGCGTCAATCCGCCGTGCGGGAGTTCTGAGAAAAGGTTCACTGGCAGGATGGAAGCCGCGTCCTGTAGATAGTAATACCCGAAGCGGTGTTCAATGGTTTGGCCGGGGGATGTCTGCGCGGAAGAAACCTGCCAGGCATTGGGTGCAAAACTAATCGGTTTTGATTGCCAGGCATAGCGCTCGCTCCAGCGGCCAAAAGCTTGGGGAGGATCGGGATTCTTGAGCAAATTGACCCGCACGGCGGGATGCGCCGGCTGATTGGCGGCGTCCAGCAGCTGCGCGTAGCCATCGACAGTAAGGTAAGAACGGTAGCGTTCAGCTGCCGAAAACGCGGGTTGGATTGGCGAGTTCATGATTGTGTCCGACCCTTTCGGATAACAAACAAGAGCTCATCCACCACTTGGACTCTCTCCACGGTCCAACCGCGGCCGGCTGTCGCCCTGGTAATTAGCTGCGTGTGGTAGTCCGTTAGTGAATGGTGGCCGCTCAAATCCGAAGCCGGCAGGCTGACCAGCAAAAGAGGAGCGTTCAAAGCCGCCAGGAATGGACCGTTGCAGCCGGGCCGCCTTTTCTCGAAGCGGTGCGCTTCTTTAAAGAAGAAAACACAATCCGCCTCGACTAGCGGAGCTTGGGCGAGAACATCCTGATGAATCGCGCGGGAATTGGGGGAATTCAGGGAAAAAAACCGGTTAAGAAAATCTACCCGGGGTTTGTGTATATCATACGCGTAAAAAGTTGCCGTTTGGGGCAGCCCGAGCCAGGGCAGCATCAACGGATCCAGCGCGCAGGCAAGGTCGAGGATGGTAGTGGGGCGGCCAATAAGCTCCAGCAAAACCTGGCAAAAAGTTTCCAGGTGCCCCAGCCGTTCACGCGTAGAGGCATGTTTTGCCATAAGCTCGGCCGACCAACTTTTCACTTCCGCCCCCGACGGAGAGCCATGAAAAAAACTGAGCATCTTTTCGGTCTCCGCGCGGTAATCTATCTTCTCCAAGTACGGCGCTACGATGTTGTGCACCTTTTTGCGATACGCGGAAGTAATTTCTGCTGAGCTGCCGCCCTTAGCTGCTTGTTCCATGAGAATCTGGCGCAGCATGTCCTCCGGCAAGTCCAATTCGCGGTAATTGCGCGACGAGCGCGTTTCAGAAATAACTTTTTGGAGGAGACTCTCGTCCATTAATTCACCGCGAAAGCAGGAAGACCATTTCATTCGGAAAATTAAACTCGCGGACTCTGAAGGATGTCCCTTTGATTAGCTGCGCGAATTGGAGTGAGTAAGTCTGTCGCATACCCTTTTCCCTGCCGCTCAGGCTTCTGGCTGGATAAGAAATCAGGATGTGTTCGGCATCTAAATCTGCCAAAAGGCGCGCGCCGAGCGTTTTATCCAGTTGATCCAGGCATGGCAGCGTTTTTAGTAAAAGCGCAAGCTGAACCGCTTGGTTTGGGATGCGCGCGCTTAGGTCACATGGAAACGCTGAACCCCGAATGTTGGACCACTCAAAGAGCTGATTTAGGAAAGCAAGCATCGGCAGGACGACATCACAGGCGTGATACACACAATCAGGTGAGAGAGGCATCCAGGGCAGCGCCAGCGGATTAAGACCACATGCCAGATCCAGGATGGATGTAACGGGTGAAATATCTGCCAAACAAGTTGTATAAAAATGCTTGATGTAAGGCAGCCGTTCCGCTGTCGAATTGTGCAAACGCATCAACC
>JAAZPN010000183.1 GCA_012797215.1 Chloroflexota bacterium
AAAAATCTGAATTGGCCTCTGCAGCAAAACCAGCACCGCCGGTTTCATTAGCCTCGCCGGTTGTCTCTGAACTTAACCATACGTCACAAGACGCAGGGTCGGCATCAATTGTCCAACCAACGGGCGGCCAGACTTCGAAACCCTCGGAAAGCAGAGCAACAGGATCCCCCCCTCCAGCAAAAGTACTGTCTGTCAGGAATTCAATGTTGCCAAAAATCCACTCGCCGGGTTCGTACGTTGAAACGTCGGCGGTGATTGTGACTTCCTGCGAAGCGCCGGGGTTGATGGTAAATTCGGCGGGGATCACTGTAATCCAAGCCGGAGCGCTCACCGTGTAAGTCGCGGGCAGGTCTGCCACGCTGGTAAAGGTGCGCGTCCAGGAGCACTCACCCACGCAGCTGCTGTTGTACACGCTGGGGGTATTGAGCGTCTTCACGTCTCCGCCCAGGGCGGGGTCGGCATCTTCGTAGTTAGTGATGGACTCATCCATCACCAAACCGGTCAGGCCGGCCAGTTCCAACTGGATGCGTCCCGCGCCGATATCAAAGGGGTCAGCAGCGGTAGCCGCGTCTTCCTTAAGCAGCAGGTCATAAGCGGTCAACATCAGCGCGGACTTGATTTCCGCGGGGGTCCAATCCGGGTGCAGCGCGGTCAGCAGCGCGGCAGCGCCAGCGTCGTGCGGGCTGGCCATGGAGGTACCCTGGTAGAGGTCAAGTTCGGTTTCGCCGTCGGGTTCAATAAGTCCATCCGCGACCGCGGCCAGAATCTCGAGGCCAGGAGCAGCGATATCAGGCTTCAGCACGTCAAAAGTGGTGTTGGGACCGCGCGAGCTAAAGTCCGCCATGATATCGGCGTAAGCATCATCATATTGCGCGCCGAAAGCGGAGATGCTAACGGTCTCATCTGCGGTGCTGGCAACCCAGGCAGCAATCGCGTCGCCCACGGTGCCAGGGATATCCAGCATCACGCCGGGGATCGCCGTGCCTGAGACGCTCATCGGGCCGGGAGCTCTGTTATCGGTGAAAACCAACACGCCAACAGCGCCAGCAGCGGCAGCATTATTGATTTTGACGCTAAAGGTGCAGGTGCCGCGTTTAACCAGGGCTATGCTGTCCTTGAAGAAAGCAGCTGGGTACGCGTTACAACCCAGGTCATTTCCAGTATCTTCGCCGGAATAAATGACCGGGCTATCCACGATATCCGCGGTGAAAGGAATCTCGCCGGCCAGGGTGAAGATGCCCTGGTACTGCGGATCGGAGAAGTCCACAACGCTGGTGAACTTGCGGTTGTGGGAGGTGGCGGCGGTGCTGAGCAGCCAGGGAGAGCGGTGCGCCACGGTTTCGGCATCCGGACCGCTGTTGCCAGCGGAAGTGGAGACGGTAACGCCCGCGGCAGTGGCATCCAGGAAAGCCAATTCCACGCCGTCCTCGTACGGATATTCGCCGCCGGAGATGGAGTAGTTAATCACGTCCACGCCGTCCAGAATTGCCTGCTGGACAGCGGCGACGGAGTCTTCACCCGCGCACTGGCCGCCCGTGGGGGTCGGGTAGCAGACATCGTAGGCGACAATCTGCGCGTGCGGGGCGACGCCGGAGATGGTGACGGCTGTGCCGTAGAAATCCACATCCACAAAATTGCCGGCAACCGTGCTGGCAGTGTGGGAACCGTGACCTTCAGAATCTTCCGGGGTCACAAAGTCGGACGGAGCGTCGTAAGTATAG
>JAAZPN010000184.1 GCA_012797215.1 Chloroflexota bacterium
ACCCCGTCCACGGCTTTCACCGTGCCGATATCCGTGAAGAAGTAGGTATGCAGATCGTCAAATTCCACCACATTGTCGGGGTTCCGCATTGTGGTCAGATACTCGGACTCGGATACGTTCCGGCGTTTTCGCTGCCGCTCTATCGCGTCTGTAATACGGCGATTTTCCCGGGATATTTTCGCGGATTCGCTCGCTGTGATGTGAATCACATCTACGGGTTTGGTCTTCGCGTTCACCCGGTTAAAAATTGAGCGTTTTCTTTCAGCCATTTCTCTCACCTACCTTTTCATCTTCGGGTCAAATGCGTCGCGCAGACCATCGCCGACAAAGTTGAATCCAAGCACTGTCAACAGAATAAGCATGCCAGCTGGAATCCACATGAACCAGTAATTGGTCATAACAAACGCGTCTGAAGCAACGTTGATGATGCTTCCCCAGGAGGCCAACGGATATTTGACGCCAAGACCCAGGAAGCCCAGCGTCGCTTCCGAAATGATGATGCCGCCCAGACCCGCGGTCGCCTGCACAATAAGCAAGGGCATCACGTTCGGGACCAGGTGCCGGAAAATGCGCCGGCTGGTGCGGATGCCGGTTGCTTCGGTGGCAACCATAAAGTCTTGTTCGCGCAAGGAAAGAATTTGTCCGCGCACAACGCGCGCCACGCCAGTCCACCCGAGCAAACCCAGAATAGCCATGAGCAGGAAGATGCGCGTCATCGGCGGCACCTCCAGCGCGTCCATGACAGACCCAAAAATCAGGACCATCGGGTAGAAGGGGATGCTGTTGAAGAGGTCCACAAAACGCATCAGCCCGGTATCCACCCAGCCGCCGAAATAGCCGGAGACACCTCCGATGATGACGCCGATGAAGAGCTCCAGGAAGATAACCACAAAACCCACCAGCAGTGAAACCCGACCGCCGTACATCAGGCGCGTCATCAGGTCCATGCCATTGTTATCCAGACCCATCAGGTGCGCGGAAGAG
Organism: Chloroflexota bacterium; assembly: GCA_012797215.1. The sequence continues at coordinate 985 of JAAZPN010000184.1, forward strand.
GGCGCTTCGTACATGCGGATAAGCTCAGTGGGAGTTTCGCGTTTGATGTTGTAGGTCAGGTTCACGCGCACAATGTCGTAATCGACTGTTTCGCCGTTTTCCGTGAAAGAAAAAGACGCCTGCCGGTTCGTGATTGCTTCGCGCACAACCTTCTTGTACGGAACGCTCAGGAACAGCGACTGGTCAAGCGGGTTTACGATAATATTCGAAACCTCGGCAAATTCCTTTCCGTCTTTGTCGTAAATCGTGACGTGACCTTCTTCGTAGCTGGCAGTGAACGCGCGTTCGCCAACGGTAAAGCTATCTTCGTTATCAGCAATCGCGTTGCTGGAAGCAAGCCTGAAGGCGAAGGAGTTCACAAAAGCTTCATCCGCCCGGTTGTACGCGTCAAACACGTTCAGAGTCGCCAGCGCAATCTCGATTTCATTGGTAATCTGCGTGGTTTTTCCAGCTTTCACAATCTGGTATTTCAGGCCGTCAAGTTCAAACGAGGTTTCTTTTGCCTGGATGGCCTTCTGGTAAGCGGCCGACAAGCCCTGAGGCAGCGGGTCCGCAGTCAGAGAGCGAACAATCCCCGCAAAGTCTTCCGCGATTGGGTTCAGCCGCAGAATGCGATAGGTGTTCGGGTCTTCCTGCGCGTATGTAAACGCAGTCCCGCCGGAAGTGAAGGTTGGCAGTTTTTTGCCCAGCGCGAGCAGGAATTGCGCGCGCTCCGCGGGGCCAAAGGTCTGGCCTTCCGCAGCAGTGTAGCGCAGTTCGGTGTTGTAAATCGCTCCCGCGAATTCTTTCGACATCGAACCAATGCCCTTGAATACCTGCGCCTGCGTATACGGCGAGA
>JAAZPN010000185.1 GCA_012797215.1 Chloroflexota bacterium
CACCCCACCGGACTGCTGGAAGTAGGTGAACTGGGTGATTTCCTGCCCGTCCAGCCACACTTCCCATCCCAGACCCCAGGCGCTCAGCGCGGGGGATTCCCAATTGTCTTCCACGAAACGGATGTCGTGCTGGTGCGGGTCGATGCCGATGGCGCGCAGGGAATCCAGGTAAAGTTCCTGGGGGTTGCCCGGGTCTGGCTTGAGGATGACCTGAAACTGATAGTGCATCTGCAGGCGGTTGGGGTTGATGCCGTAGCGCCCGTCGTCAGGGCGGACAGACGGCTCCACATAAGCAACCTTCCAGGGCTCGGGGCCCAAAACGCGCAGAAAAGTGGCCGGGTTCATGGTGCCAGCCCCAACCTGCGCGTAATACGGCTGCCAGATCAGGCAGCCCTGGCGCGCCCAGTAATTTTGCAGCGCGAACATAATCGATTGAAAATCGAGCGGTTTTTCAGTTACGGGTGATTGACTCATAATAAATCCCTTGTCTTTAGTTTTAAACATTACGATTATACAGCAAAGCGGGGGCGCCCTCACTGCTTGCAGTCTGCCGCCGCAAGGGCTTTGGGGTTTAGCAGCATGTCAAACCCAGGCCAGATGTTCTCCTGACGCGGCCTGGCAATAGAATAAATCGGGGAAGCGTACAAGATGTAAACCGCATCTGCGCGGCCGCATATCGCCACTTTACACGCGCTGCCTGCGCCATTGCAAGCGGGCAGGCTTGAAATGACTGAAAAAATATAAAAGGAAACTCTTTATGAAATCGCGTTCAAGAAACCGGGCGTGCGCAATCCATACTCCAGCAGGTAAGTGAAGTAGCGCTCCATCAGCGCGCGCAGTTCAGTTTCAGTCGCGGCGAGGATTACCCGCCCGCGCACGGCAGCATAGGGTGACCGTTGAAAGAAGCGCAGGTATTTCAGAACAGGCATGGAAATTCGCCAGGCGGATTGGTCAGACGCGCTGCAGCGCGGGCACAGCGCGCCGCCAAGCCTGGCGGAAAAGAACTGGTCCTCAGGGATGATCGCGCGGCGGCAAACCACGCAATGGGTCAGTTCCGGTCGGAAGCCAAGCAAATCCAGCAGCTGAACCTCATAATAGCGAATTACTGTTTCGGGTTGAGGGTCCTGATTCAGGCGGTTTAGCGTGTCCACCAGCAGGTGGAAAAGCTGACGGTTTTCGCCCTCCTCCTGGGTAAAGCGGTCCAGCAGTTCAATCGCGTATGCGGCAAGCCCAGTGCGCTGCAAATCCGCGCGAATACCCTGGTAGCTTTCCAGCGCTTCTGCCTGGGTAACCACTGCCAGGTTGCGCCCTTTGGCGAGGAACAAACTTACCCGGGTAAACGGTTCCAGGTGCCCCGCCTTGCGCGAGCGGATCTTGCGCACGCCTTTGGCGATTGCCTGGATTTTACCTCTTTCAAGCGTGAACAGCGTCAGAATGCGGTCAGCTTCGCCGTACTCAACGTGCCGCAATACCACGGCTGTCGCCCGAAATGTTCGGTTTTCTTGATCGGGCATCACGCTCCTAAGTGCGCTGCTCTTACCAGATTTTAGAGGACAAGCTCATCCGGGCCAAACGAACGCGGAAGCAGCTCGTCCAGGGTGAATTCCTCCAGCATCGCGCCGCTTTCATCCGCGATCAGGACCAGCAGCTCTGTCCCCCCAAACTCGCGCATCACCTGCCGGCAGCCGCCGCAGGGTGAGCCGCCGTTCTTGGTGACCACAGCAATGGCGTCTATTCTGCGGTGTCCTTCCGAAACCGCTTTGAATATCGCCACCCGCTCCGCGCACAACGAAGAAGGATAAGCAGCGTTTTCGACATTGCTTCCGCTGTATACCTGTCCATCCGCCGTAAGTACTGCCGCGCCTACCCGGTAGTGGGAATAAGGCGCGTAAGCCAATTCGCGAGCTTCTCGGGCTTGCTGGATGAGAGTCTCTTTATCCTGGGTTGTTAACATCGTTTTCCTCTGGTTCTTGCGGCGATAATCCTGTCTTTTGCATGCGCGCTTTTACCTTCAGGATACGGCGCGCGATAACTTCTTCCACAGTGAATTCCACGCCCTCATCGTTGACCGCTTCGCCGGGCTGTGGCACCCGCCCCAGCTCGCTGTAAATTAAACCACCCAAGGTATCGGCATGCTCATTGGAGAGGCGCAGTCCGGTTATTTCATTAAATTCTTCAATGGTGGCGCGGCCCAAAAACATAAATTCGCCTTCGCCAACCACTTCGTACAATTGTTCTTCCGCCTGGTCATATTCATCACGGATTTCTCCGACGATTTCCTCCATGATGTCTTCCAGGGTGACAACGCCAGCCACGCCGCCGTATTCATCCACGACTACTGCCATGTGCACCCCGCGGGATTGCAGTTCTGTCAGCAGTTCATCAACTTTTTTCGCTTCTGGAACAAAATATGCCGGGCGAAGCAATTTGCGCTGGGAGGAAATGGTGTCGCTTCCATCTACAACGCCCAGCAAGTCTTTGGCGTAGAGCAAACCCACCACGTTGTCAATCGTATCCTCATAGACCGGAACGCGCGAATGCCCGGCAGAGATAAATTCCTTGCGCGCGTCGCTGATGGTGGTGTTCACGTCCAACGCGAGGACGTCAATGCGCGGCACCATAATCTCCCGGGTCAGGGTCTCGCTGAAATGAAATATGGAATATATCATTTCGCGTTCGCCCTTTTCGAGCGTGCTCTCCGGTTGGCCTACCCTCACCCAATCGCGCAGGGCTTCATCCGTGACCGCTAAAGAAACTTTTTCCGCGTGCGCCCCAAGCAGCGCTGTCATCAGTTTCGTGGCTGGCAAAAAGAAAAAGTCCAGCAGGCCAGCGAGCCCTGTGATTGCCATGGCAGATTTTTCCGGCGCGTCCAACACCTTGCGTTCAATCAGGTACTCAAAGACCGTGACCAGAAGCATCAATGCGGTAAGGATGCCCAACACAGCCCAGAAAGATTGAATGTTCAGGATTTGGAGCAAAACCACAGCGGCGGCGCCCGCAACCAAAAAATGGGCCAGCGCCAGCCCCAGCCGCAAAGAAGTGCGCAAGCCCACTTTTTCAATTAACGCGATGGTCCGGTCAACCTTCCCGGGCTCCTTCTCGCGCAGGCTGATAAGGTAAGGCAGCCGCACATGCGTAAAAGCGGCCTTGGCCGACGAGATCAGCAGGTCAAGCGCCAGAGCCAGCCCCAGGGCTGCCCAAACAACAGTATTACTGACCACTTTGTTCCTTTCGCTCCCGAGCAGGTACGCCGTAAACCAGGGCGTCATCCGGAACATCCCGGGTCACAACGGAGCCAGCGCCTGTCCTGGCGTTTTTGCCAATTTTCAGCGGCGCGACCAGCATGGTATCGCTGCCAATGAAGCTGTTCTCGCCAATTTCGGTAACGTTCTTGTGAACTCCGTCAAAGTTGCAGGTAATCGTGCCCGCGCCAATATTCACATTCGCGCCGATAACCGCGTCGCCGATATACGAGAAATGCCCCATCTTGACATTCTCGCCCAGCCGCGAAGATTTCACCTCCCCAAAGTTCCCCATGTGCACGCGGTCTGCCAGCACAGCGCCCTTGCGCAGATGACAGAAGGGCCCTATGCTGACCTGCGAACCCACACTGGCGTACTCTGCCACCGAGTCGCAGATGGTCGTTTCATTGCCAACCTGCGTGTGCAGCAAGCTGGTATTAGGACCAATCCGGCAGTCCTCACCGATGAGGGTGTTACCGCGCAGGGCGGTATTGGGAAAAATTACGGTATCCTGTCCGATGCGCACATCGGTTTCAATAGTGGTCGTAGCGGGATCCAACAAGGTCACGCCGGCAAGCATCCATTGTTCGTTCACGCGCCGGCGCATGGCGCTTTCAGCGTCTGCCAGGTCCACGCGGGTATTAATTCCGAGTGTTTCCAGCCTGTCCTGCAGCACCAGCGCTTCGATGCGTCGGCCTTCAGCCGCCGCCATAGCCACCAGGTCCGTCAGGTAATATTCTTTCTTGGCTGAGAGTTGAATTTTCTCCAGGTGCCCCCACAGCCAGTTTGCATCAAAGCAGTAAGCCGAGACGTTATACTCCTGCAGCGCCAGCTGCTCTGGCGTGGCATCCGCTTCTTCGATAATGGCCCGCACGCTGCCATCCGCGCCCCGCACAATCCTGCCAAAACCGCGCGGGACCTCACCAACCACGCTGGTCATCGTGATGACGCCTCCGGATTGCTGATGCGCCGACACCAACTGTCTGAGGGTTTCAGCCCGCAGCAGCGGCATATCGCCGCAGGTAACCAACACCAGGTCGGCCTCGGCTGGCACCGCCGCGCGCGCGGACATGACCGCGTGGCCGGTGCCCAGCTGCTGCTCCTGCAAGGCAAAGAGCGCGCTCCCATCCGCCGCCTCCACCGCACTCCGGACGACTTCCGCCGCGTGCCCGACCACGAGAACTGGCGCGTAATCAGAGACTGCCCGCGCGGCTTCCAGCGCGTAAAGCACCATTGGCTTGCTGAGAATAGGGTGAAGAACTTTGGGCAGGCGCGAACGCATGCGCGTGCCTTGACCGGCGGCGAGTATGATGGAAGCCGTTTTCATGATGTACTCCAATGCGGAAACCGGCAGGCAGCGTTTATGAACGCGCCGCGCGCCGGATTTGCTGAATGATCAGGGTCGTTATCGTTGTTCACAGTAATTCAGGCTGGGGCACCAGGATTCGAACCTAGATCCACGGATTCAAAGTCCGGTGTGCTGCCGTTGCACCATGCCCCAGAATTGCGCCTATTTTAGCATAAATCACGCGCTCCGCAAGCTCGCTTGCTGGAAGACAATAATCTGGCGTACCGTCAGCGCGTTTGCGTTCAACCTTAGCAATTATACTCACTTCCGTCCCTCTTATTTGCCTGCACCCAAGCCATAGCGTTCACTTCAGCAGGCCCACTCCGCTGGAACTGAGACTAAGAGCTCAAAGCCGCTTTTCAGCGCAGTCCAAATCCGAGAAGTAGGGTTTGATATCCAGCAACGGCGTGCCGTCCAGCATATCCACGCCCTCCACGAACAGCCGGCAGTCTTCGCGCCGCAGTAGCTTTACAAGCGAAAGCCCTAGCGGGTTGGGTCTATGCGGGGAACGCGTGGCAAACACGCCCTTTTCAGCATTATCCCACCCGGAAATCACTTGATGTTTCCGAAAAGGGCCTGCCAGGTGAAAACCAAATATTAAGAATAGAAACTGGAACTTTTCAATACCTTCCAAACACTCGATAAACTCGGGGAACACTTCTACCTCGCCGAAATCCTTTGAGTTTGCGGCTTGTCTGGGCGCGTCCTCGTCAGTTTGGTAAGGCGTGTGTATCACACCGATAGCTTGCAGGCTTATTTTATTCATAGGCGTTAATCCTCATTCTGATTATCTTTTTCCAGCGCTTTTTGGCCCAGCTCTAAACCCGACTTCGCTCGCCCAAAGTAGGGAAAGAAAAAACCTGGAAAGCCAGGCAGCTTGAAGACTGCCGGATTTTCCAGGTTCGCGCTTGTTTAGCCGCCAGCCCGGCGTTTGTTACAGCTTATCCGATGAGACGCGCTCCGGTAATTAGCGGAACCAAATCTGGGTGCAGAACAGGATGAACAGCGCCCAGGCAGCGGCAAAAACGACCCAAATCAACAGCGCAGCAAGCAGCGCGCTGCCAGTGTAGGCTCGTGTTTCCGCGGCGGTCATCCGGTCGGGATGCTGGGTCTTGGGCGCTTCGCGCTGTTCGCGCCGCACGCGCCGGTCGTGCCAGGGCATCCCGTCCACGTCCATGTCGCAGATTACCCGACCGTCATCGTCATCAAATTGTTTCGGCTGGTCTCTCATAGGCTCAATTGCTTTCGTTGTACAAATGGCAAACTACCTGATGACCGGGTTCCACTTCCCGGGCAGTTGGCACAACAGTCTTGCAGATTTCCATGCAGTGGCGGCAGCGCGTGTGGAACTTGCACCCGGAAGGGGGATTGGCCGGGGAAGGAATGCTGCCTTCCAAAATAATGCGGTTCATCTTGTACGAAGGATCCGGCACCGGCGCGGCGCTGAGCAGCGCCTGCGTATACGGATGGAGCGGATTGCCAAA
>JAAZPN010000186.1 GCA_012797215.1 Chloroflexota bacterium
CTGCACCCTACTGGCAGCCCTGCGGCGCTTTGGAACGCTTGACGCTCTGCGTGAAGCAGCCCACCCTGAAATCAATTGGGAACTTTTGCGCCGCCTGCTGACCGACCTTGGCATAATCGCCCGCGACGGCAAGACCCCCGCGGCTGAAGCGCGCCGATTTCTGGAGATGCCGCGCGGACAGAGCTTGCAGTGGCTGGCGACGGCCTGGATGAACTCCACGCGCTTCGACGAACTGCGCCTTGCGCCCGGCATCATTTGCCAGGGCACCTGGCCGCATAATCCGCTGCCCGCCCGCCGAGCTTTGCTGCGCCGGCTTGCCGGACTGGCGGAAGGCGCGTGGTACGCGATTGAGGATTTTGGCGCGGATTTGCGGCGCGAAAACCCGGAATACCTGCGCGCGGGCGGAGACGCCAACGAGTGGATTATCCTCAGCGCCCAGGACGGCAGGCTTTTGCGGCGGCAGGAAGACTGGCTGGAAGTGGAAGACGCCTGGATGCGCTTTGTCATCACCGGGCTGCTGTTCTGGCTGGGCTTTGTGGAACTGGGCTTTGCCGCGGGAGCGGAGGAAGCCGCGTACTTCCGCAAGTCGGATTGGTGTGCCGCCTTGCTGGCCTCACGCGAGACCTTGGAACTGCCCCCGGAAAACTCCCCCGCGGCTGTCAGCTCAGCTGGAATCATCAGCCTGAACCGCGGGACGCCGCGCGTTGCCCGCTATCAGCTTGCCCGCTTTTCGGAATGGCTGGAGAATGGACCGGAACGCTGGCAGTACCTGCTCACGCCGGCTTCGCTTTCCGCGGCGGCTGCCCAGGGGCTGACCATCCGCCACCTGAGCGCCTTACTGCGCAAATACGCCCAGCCTGCCCCGCCGCCCAGCCTGCTGGAGAGCCTGGCTCGTTGGGAAACAAAGGGGCGCGAGGCTGTTATAGAACGCTTGTGGGTGCTGCGCCTCAGCTCCCCCGAAGCCCTGCAAGCGCTGCGTGATTCCCCGGTCGCCAGCTTTTTGGGAGACGCGCTTGGTCCGGTTTCGGTGATAGTGCGCCCGGGCGGGCTTGAGAAGGTGCGCGCGGCGCTGGCTCGCCTGGGATATCTGACAGACCTGGAAGCGCTGCCAAGATGACGCGCGATAAATACCTCCCGAGCGCGGGCTTTTTTACCACCCTCACGCGCCTTATTCTGCTCGCGAACGCCCTCAGCGGCGTTTTGCGCGTGAACGGAGCGCTTGCCCAGCAAGACCTGCTGCTGGAATTAGGATTGCCTGCCTGGCTGCCAACTTACCTGCTGGCAGTGGGCGGATTGAGTGCGCTCCTGAGCTTTTTCGCGCTTGTGTGCACCTGGCGCCCAGGCTGGCCGCGGGTGCCCGCGCTGTGGGTTGCCCTGCTCTTCCCGATGCTCAGCTATTGGGTGGAGCGCCTCTTCCTGTGGGCGCCGGAGCAGCGCGGCGGGAACCCACTCTTCAAGCTGGGTCTACACGCGCTCTCGCTGGCAGCTGCGGCAGGATATACTTACCACATCAAAAAGGGAAAGCAGAGCGCGCATGGACCAGGAAATTGAAGTCAAGTTTTACCTCGCGGAGCCCGAACAGTTCCGCCAGCGCGTGATTGACAGCGGCGCGGAGCTCGTCCAGCCGCGCGTGCTGGAGCAGAACCTGCGCTTTGACACGCCCGAAATGAGCCTGCGCGCGAAGGCCCAGGTGCTGCGTTTGCGCGCGGACCAGGCTGCCCATCTCACCTTCAAGGGCCCCGGGCTGGTGCGCGAGGGCGTATTAGAGCGGCAGGGGATTGAATTTGAGGTGTCTGATTTTGGCGCGGCGCAGCGCTTGTTGGAAGCATTGGGGTACCGCGTCTATACCAGCTACGAGAAACTGCGCGAGACCTACAATCTGGGTGGGGTGCTTGTGGCGCTGGACGCGATGCCCTTTGGGTTCTTCACCGAGCTGGAAGGTCCATCGGCTGAGGCTATTTGTGCTGTTGCCGCAGCGCTTGGTCTGGATTGGAGCAGGCGCGTGCCGACCAGCTACCTGGAGCTCTTTTTCGCGCTCAAACAGCGCCGGAATTTGTTGATGGACGCGCTCAGCTTTGAAGCCTTAAGCGGCCTGACAATCCGACCTGAGGATTTGGGCGTGCAGCCGGCGGACTAAATCATGGAATTTTTCTTTTCTTGGATTAAAATTTCAAAAGACTAATTGGAGGGATTGAGCAATGACAGACGAGCGCAAAGAATTGAACGTGGTCGCATGGCTCGAGAAGAACTGGCAAAAGGGAACGTCAACAGTCGCCGCCGTCTTGAATTACGCAAACTTATTGAAGATGGATGGTCAGCGAGAGAACATCTGATCACTGCGAATTCTCGA
>JAAZPN010000187.1 GCA_012797215.1 Chloroflexota bacterium
TCTTTGCCCAATAAAATCACAGAGCCCGCGTTAGCGGGCTCTTTCCTCACTCACGCACTAAATCTTTTCAGCGATTTCTTTCCGCGCCAGGTCCAGGAACTCATCCACGCTCATCGCGCCCGGGTTCTCCCCATTGCGCCTGCGCAGCGCCACGTGCCCGGCTTCCATCTCGCGGTCGCCAATCACCAGCATGTAGGGCCCCTTTTCCTTTTGCGCGTCCCGGATTTTGGAGTTCATGCGGTCCGCCCGCGCGTCCACGCTCACGCGCAGCCCGGCTTTGCGGTACTTTGCCGCAACTTCATCCGCGAATGCCACGTGCCGGTCGGCAATCGGGATGATGACCGCCTGCTTGGGCGCCAGCCAGGCCGGGAAAGCCCCGCCGTAATGCTCAATCAGCACGCCAAAGAAGCGCTCCAGCGAGCCCAGCAGCGCGCGGTGGATCATGTACGGGCGGTGCGGTTGGCCGTCTTCGCCGATGTATTCCAGACCAAAGCGTTCCGGCTCGTTAAAGTCGAACTGGATGGTGGAGAGCTGCCATTCGCGCCCGAGCGCGTCATTGATCTTCAGGTCAATCTTCGGGCCGTAGAAAGCGCCGCCGCCGTTGTCCACTTCGTAGGGCAGTCCGGCGCGCTTGAGCGACGCTTCCAAGGCGTTTTCAGCGTCCAGCCACTGCGCGGGGTCACCTACGCTTTTTTCTGGTTTCGTGCTCAAAAAGGCGTGAATCTCACTGAAGCCAAATGCCCGCAGGATATTCAGGCTGAAGTCCAGCACAAAATCAATCTCATCTGGCATTTGGTCCGGGCGGCAGAAGTGGTGCGCGTCATCCTGCGTAAAGCCGCGCACGCGCATCAAGCCGTGCAGCACGCCAGAGCGCTCGTAGCGATAAACGGTGCCTTTTTCGGCGTAGCGTAGCGGCAGGTCGCGGTAGGAGCGCAGCCCGCTCTTGTAGATGTGCAGATGGAAGGGGCAGTTCATCGGTTTGATGAAGTACTGCTGCTCCTCAATTTCGATCGGCGAATACATATTCTCTTTATAAAAGCCCAGGTGGCCGCTCGTCTCCCATAAAGAAGCCTTGCCAATGTGGGGAGAGTACACAAAGTCGTAGCCATTGGCCATGTGCTCGTCATCCCAAAAGCGCTCAATCTGGTGCCGGATCATGCCGCCGTTCGGGTGCCACAGAATCAAGCCCTGCCCGACCTCGTCGTTCTGGCTGTACAGGTCCAGTTCTCTGCCCAGTTTGCGGTGGTCGCGTTTGCGAGCCTCTTCCATTTTCCAGAGGTATTCCTCCAGCTGCTCCTTGCTTTCCCAGGCGGTGCCGTAGATGCGCTGCAGCATGGGGCGTTTTTCGTCCCCGCGCCAATACGCGCCGGCCACATTCAGCAGCTTGACCGCTTTCGGGTTGATTTCGGCCGTGCTGCCCACGTGCGGGCCGCGGCAGAGGTCGGTGAAGCGGCCGGATTTATAGATGGTAATCGGTACAATTTCATCCGTCGGGTTGCCGTCGTCATCCAACCCGCCGTGCTCCAGCCCTTCGATCAATTCCAGCTTGAATGGCTGCTCGGCGAACAGCTTTTTCGCGTCCTCCGCGGAGATTTCCTCGCGGCTGAACTGCTCTTTCTGGGAAATGAGCTGCTTCATCCGCTCTTCAATTTCTGCCAGGTCCTCGGGGGTGAGGGTGCGCGGCAGGTCAAAGTCATAATAAAAGCCGTCCTCAATGGGCGGACCGATGGCGACCCGACCGGTGGGGAACTTTTCCAAAACGGCTTCCGCCATCACGTGCGCGGTGCTGTGGCGGATGCGGTAGAGCTGTGACTTCTCGTATTCTTCTTTATTCCCGGACATTTCTTCCTCCTCAAGGCCGCGCGGTGTTGGATTCGCGGCCGAATCTTAAAAATAAAAAGACCCTGCGCCCTGGGGCGAGAGGTCTCTCACGCGGTTCCACCCAGATTACCCCAAGACGGGGCATCTCGATTTGCCGATAACGGGGCTGCCGTTTGCCTTAATGCGGATTCCCGGTTCAGGCTCACGCTGGCGGGTGGTTTTGGCTTGGTGTCTTCCGGCGCTCTTTCAGCATGCGGCGCCTCTCTGTTGGAACAACCAAGTTACTCGTCCCGCGTCATCGCGTATTGGGACAAATATATCGCTTTTCTGGGAATTTAGCAAGCGAACCTATGGACAAACACAGCATTTTATCTTTGTTGGAGGTAAAACTCTCTACCTGACATCCAGCTTGCTTTCAAGTGATTTCTCTTAGTCTGATGCTTGCATATTTCCAGAGCCTCTTCAGTCTACCTAGATCGCGCTGTGCTACAATCATCCTATTCGGAGGCACCCATGATCGAACTTCCTGAAGCCCAAACCCTCGCCCACCAAATCACGCAGCAGCTTAGCGGCAAAACCATCCTTTCTTCAGCAGCCGCCCAAAGCCCGCATAAATTCGCCTGGTATCACGGCGACCCGGCGGGTTACCCCGCAAAGCTCAACGGCGGTAAAGTCCTAGCCGCCCGGGGAATTGGTATGTTTATGGAAATCACGCTATCCAGCGCCACGCTGCTTTTCAGCGATGGGGTGAACCTGCGCCTCCATCCCGCCGCTGGTCTCATCCCTGCCAAACACCAGCTCCTGCTCAACTTCGAAGATGGCAGCAGCCTCAGCGCGTCTGTCGCCATGTACGGCGGCGTGGTCTGCTTGGCGGAAGGCGAGAATTACGAAAACAGCTATTACGCGACCGCTCTGAGCAAGCCCTCTCCGCTCACGGAAGCCTTCGACGAGACTTATATCCGCGCGTTGCTCGCCCCGGATGCCGTGCGCAAGCTGCCGTTAAAAGCCGCGCTTGCCACCGAGCAGCGCGTCCCCGGTCTGGGCAACGGCTGCCTGCAGGATATCCTCTGGGAAGCCCATCTGCACCCGCGCAAAAAACTCAGCGCGCTCACGGAGCAAGAACTTCATCAGCTCTACTTGAGCCTGAAATTAATCCTGCTCGAGATGACCAAAGCTGGCGGACGCAGCACGGAAAATGACCTTTTCGGGCAGCCTGGCGGCTACCGGGTGCGCTTGTGCGCTGAGAGCAATGGCAAGCCCTGCCCGCGCTGTGGCACGACAATCGTAAAAGAAGCCTACCTGGGCGGCAGCGTCTATACCTGCCCCACCTGCCAGAAGCTTTAAGCTTCCGCCCCCCAACAGGCGCCGCCAATATTCGAATAATTACCAGCGCAATAGTGTTGAGAAAAGCTTCAAGCGCCGGGATGACGCAGTCTCGCGCCAATCCCGCTGCGCTCTGGCAAGCTGATGAGCCCGTCTTCCCCAAAAATCATCCCCTCAAAGGGATCGTTCGCGACCAGCAGGCCGGCATCCAGGTCCAACCAATCGGCCAACCCGGCCAGGTGCGCCGCGGCGCTCAACCCGACCGAGGTTTCAATCATGCAGCCGAGCATGACCTTCATCCCGGCTTTGCGCGCCTGTTCCACCAGCCTTACTGCAGGGCCCACGCCGCCCACTTTCATCAGTTTGATGTTCACCCCACGCACACCCGCTTCAGCTAATTGGCGCAGGTCTTGCGGCTTCTGCAATGACTCATCCGCCACTATCGCAATTGAAGTTTTTGCTTGCAGCCTGCCCAGTCCATCAATCTCTTCAACGCCGAGAGGCTGCTCTAGCATTTCAAGATTCACGCTTTCGAGCCAAGGCAGGTAATCCAGCGCTTGGTTCAGGCTCCAACCAGCGTTCGCATCCGCGAACAGGCGCGCGTCCGGTCGGGCCGCCCTCACAGCTTCCAGCCGCGCCATATCATCCTCATCCCCTGCCAGTTTCAGCTTGATGATTGGAAAATTACGCAGACGCCGCGCCTCTGCCGCCATGCTTTCAGGAGTATCCACCGAAATGGTAAAGCTGCTGGCTTTCCTTTCAGGCTTGGGCAGTCCCAAAGCCGCGTAGAGAGGCAGCCCAAGCTTGCGGCTCACATAATCATGTAAAGCCATATCCAGCGCTGCGCGGGCAGGGGCTGGCCCATCCGGGTCAATCCAATCAGAAATGGCTTCAAAGCGTTCTGGGAATGGGTCAGTCCGCAGCGCGGCACGATCCCAATAGGCATGCAGATCCGCCTCTCGCAGAGGATAATACGGTGGGATAGTGCCCTCGCCCCAACCCACGTCTCCCCGCAGCCGGATCCAATGGGCAGTGCGCTCCTGGGTGGCGCCGTAGGAGAGGCGGAAAGGCGTGCGCAGCTGGAGCGTGAGGGACTGCCAGCTTAGGCACGGTGTCTCTTGTTGGGGTTCAGCCTGCACAGCCCGGCCTTTCACGCAAAATGGCAGGCGACCCAATGCTCAGGGCTAATTTCCCGGTATTCAGGGTCTTCCTGGAAGCATTTTTCCGCAGCCATTGGGCAGCGCGTGTTAAAGTTGCAGCCCTGGGGTGGGTTCAATGGGCTGGGAATGTCGCCTTTCAGGATGATTCTTTTGCGATTGCGGGCTTTATCCGGGTCGGGGATAGGCACGGCTGACATCAGCGCGCGGGTGTATGGGTGGCGCGGCTGCAGGTAAATCTCGTTTCGGTCCGCTAATTCCATAACTTTCCCAAGATACATCACGACCATGCGGTTGCTGATGTGCCGCACCATGCTTAAATCGTGGGCGACAAAGATGTAAGTAAGACCCAAGCGGTTCTGCAACTCTTCCAAGAGGTTAACTACCTGCGCTTGAATGCTGACATCCAGCGAGGAAATTGGCTCATCGCAAATCACCAGGTCCGGGTTTAACGCTAAAGCGCGCGCAATGCCGATGCGCTGCCGCTGACCGCCCGAGAATTCATGCGGATAACGGTTCACGAAATCGGGGTTCAAACCGACCAAATCCAGCAGTTCCTGCACGCGTTCCTGCTTTTCTTTCTGGCCCAGTTTGGTGTGAACATCCAGGGGCGCGGCAATGATCGCGCCAACAGTCATGCGCGGGTTGAGCGAGGCGTAGGGATCCTGGAAGATCATCTGCATACGGCTGCGCATTTTCCGCAGGTCATTTTCTTGCAGGCTTGCCAGATCCACGCCGTCAAAAAGCACTTGCCCAGAAGTCGGGCGGTAAAGTTGCAGAATAGTCCGCGCGACTGTTGTCTTACCACAGCCCGTCTCGCCTACCAACCCCAAGGTTTCGCCTTCCCGGACGTCAAAACTGACATCGTCCACGGCTTTGATATAACGCCGCTGGTTGCTGAAGAACTGCCGGGAAACGGGGAAATACTTCTTCAGATTCTTTACCTGAAGCAGCGTTTTCTGTTCAGCGCTCACTGCGCACCTCCGACAGTTTTTCGTAATTTTTCGGCGTCAATTTCTTGCCAACGCCAGCATGCCACCATATGACCGGAACTGCCGGCTTCTTCTAACACCGGCCTTTCCAACCTGCAGCGTTCCACCCGGAACGCGCAGCGCGCAAAGAATGGGCAGCCCTTGGGAAGACCAATCAGGTCCGGCGGCAAACCCGGAATGGAAATCAGCTTTGTGCCCGGCGCTTCGTCAATACTAGGAAGCGATCCCAGCAGCCCAAGCGTATAAGGATGGCGGGTCTGGTGGTAAATTTCGTGCACGTTGCCGCGTTCGATGATGAATCCGGCGTACATGACATTGATGTTTTTGGCCATTTCCGCCACAATTCCCAGGTCATGCGTAATCCACATGACGGCCATGCCCAGCTCTTCCTGCAGCCTGATGACCAACTCGATAATCTGCGCCTGAATCGTGACATCCAGGGCTGTAGTCGGCTCATCGGCAATCAGGAGTTTGGGCTCGCAAGAAAGCGCCATCGCGATCATCGCGCGTTGGCGCATGCCGCCAGAGAATTGATGCGGATAATTATCCAGACGTTTACGCGCCTCTGGGATGCCCACCAAATTGAGAAGTTCCAGCGCGCGCTCACGGGCTTGTTTTTTGTTCATGCCCTTGTGCAGCATGAGAGCTTCCGAAATCTGAAAGCCTACCGTGTAAACCGGATTTAACGAGGACATTGGGTCCTGAAAAACCATGGCAATTTCTCGCCCGCGCACCTTGCGTATCTCGCTATCATCCAGTTTTAACAAATCCCGGCCAGAAAACCAGATTTCCTGAGCGTCAATCTCTCCAGGTGGAATCTGGATGAGCCGCAGAAGGGAGAGCGCGTGCACGCTTTTGCCGCAGCCGCTCTCGCCAACAACCCCCAAAACCTCTCCCGGGTGCATTTCGTAGGATATTCCGTTCACGGCGTTAACAGTGCCGTCCTGTGTGTGAAAACGGGTGTGCAGTTCGCTTATTCGCAATAAAGTTTCCATAGCATCCGCTCCCGCATCACTTGGCGCGCATCTTCGGGTCAAGCGCGTCGCGCAGCCCGTCGCCTAAAAGATTGAAACCCAGTACGCTAAACACAATAGCCAGCCCGGGGAAGAGTACCGCCCACCAGGCGCCGCTGGAAAGGAACTTGTAGCTGTCTCCCAGCATCGCGCCCCATTCCGGCTCCGGCGGAATGGCGCCCAGGCCAAGAAAGCCCAATGCCGCGGCCGACAAGATGGCCGATGCCAGACCCATGGTAGCCTGAACAATAATTGGTGAAAGGATGTTTGGCAGCACATGTTTAAATAGGATGCGCCCATGTCCTTCACCGACCGATTGGGACGCCAGCACGTATTCCTTCTGACTAACGGAAAGCACGGCTGAGCGCGCCAGGCGAGCATAAATTGGGATGCCCACCACGCCAATAGCTATCATGCCTTTCTCAAGCCCAGGCCCGAGGAATGCCACGATAGCAATCGCCAAAAGATAGCTGGGGAAGGATAGGATAATATCCATCACGCGCATCGTGATGCTCGAAAATGCTTTTCCGTTCCCTGGTTTTGCCAACACAATGCCAATCAGCAGCCCAACCACCGCGCAGACCAGGCCAACCAGCGGCGCGACCAACAATCCGCTGATTCCACCCAAAAGCGCGCCAGCAATCGCGAAAAAGACCGGGCGAAGCTTATCATGCGCAAGTTTTCTTTCAAGAAGCACAGAAGCCGCGCCCAACCCGCCAAATAGCAAGACCTGAAACCATTGCCGGGCAATCCAGGCTGGCAACAACCCCATGGCAATGCCCAAACCGCTCATCAAGGCCAATTTCTCTTTAAAGTTCATATCAAAGCTCTCAAAGAAACCGGCAAACAATCCCAACAAGCAGCCAATTATCAAGGAGATGCCGACCGCGACCAAACCTACGCGCAGCGAGTTCCATCCGCCGTGAACAACACTGGTGAAAATATCCCGTCCCAACTTATCCGTTCCAAAAATATGGACCGTCGGTTTCTCAGGGGTGCTGATGAGGTTGGGCGCGCGCAGCTTGGCGTTGTAATCCAGGTCAATTTTGGCATCGTAATCCCAGAAAAAATGCGCGCCGACGGCAGAAAGTAGGAACACTGCCACGACTACCAGCCCAAGCATGGCTGTCCGGCTGGCTTTCAAACGACGCCAGGCATCCAGCCAGAGAGAACGGTGTTCACGCACGGCAAAATCGGTCAGAACTTCAACTTCAGGCAATTGCGTGCTCATCTTCTATCCTAATCGTAACTGATACGCGGGTCGAGAAGCGCGTAAGAAATGTCGACCAATAAATTGACGACCAGAAAAATGATGGCAATCAGGAGCGTTACGCCCTGAACAATCGGGTAATCCCGACCCAGGATGGAGTCATAGACCCATTTGCCAATTCCAGGCCAGGAAAAAATCGTTTCGGTCAGCACGGCTCCAGCAAGCAAGGAGCCTGCCTGGATACCAATAATCGTGATGACCGGCAAAAAAGCGTTCTTGAGTGCGTGCCGATACAGCACCACCCGTTCCGCCAGACCCTTTGCCGCGGCGGTGCGGATATAGTCTTCCTGCAGCACATCCAGCATGCTGGAGCGCGTCATGCGCGTGATGATGGCGGTCGGAATGGTTGCCAGGGCGACCGCGGGCATAATGATGTGCTTAAACGCGTCCCAGAAACCAGCAAAATTACCAGTCAAAAGGCTATCGATTAAGAGCAGGTTTGTGATTGGCGTGATGCTCATTCCGGGGCTGAGCCGGCTGCCAGATGGCAGCCACTTGAGGAACACGGAGAACAGCATAATCTCCATGATTCCCAGCCAAAAAATCGGGATGGACACCCCCAGGAGTGAACCAATCATGGTCGTCCCATCCAGCCAGGAGTTGCGGCGCGACGCGCTGGCGATGCCAACTGGAATGCCAATCAGGAGGGCAAAAAACATGGAGAGCAGCGCCAGTTCCAGCGTGGCTGGAAAACGCTCCTTGAGCGTTTGTGTAACAGGAATGCGGCGGTGAATTGAATCGCCAAGGTCAAAGCTCAGTAAACGACCAAAGTAGCGCACATATTGGCTGTCAAAAAAACCAGGCA
>JAAZPN010000188.1 GCA_012797215.1 Chloroflexota bacterium
AAGTAAAATAGCGTCGGGTTTTTTCGGCCTCTCCGCGGATAAATGAAGGTAGAAAATTATCTCGGGGGAGTAAGCCCGTGTGACTGCCATTCTTATCGTAGGCGTGGCATCTCCGCAGAACAATGGGACGCCCACCCGCGGCCAGATGCGCACGCGCCGGGATGGCGCACTTTCAACCTGATATAATCATAAGGTGGAATTATCCACAGCTTATTGTTTTTTGGAGGATTGATGGAAATCGTCTGGTATGGTCACTCCTGTTTTCGAATCAGCGAACGGGGCATGGGTTCTGTGGTCACGGACCCCTTTGACGCGTCTGTGGCGGGTTACAACCCACTCAAACTAAAATCGGAAATCGTAACGATCAGCTGCGATGATCCGGTGCACAATTACAGCAAAGCCGTCAAAGGGGATCCCTTGGTGATTGCCGGCCCCGGCGAATATGAAGTCGGCGGGGTATTCATCACCGGCATGCGCACCGTCTCGGAGAAGAAAGAAAGCGATGGACTGCGCAACACGCTGTACATCATGGATTTTGGCACGCTGACCGTTGCGCACCTCGGCCGCGTCTCACACTCCCCTACCCAATCGGATATTGAATCCATGGGCTCGGTGAATATTGCGCTCGTGCCGGTCGGGGACGGCGCCAGTCTGAACGCGTCCAAAGCCGCGGAAGTCATCAGCATGCTTGAACCAAACATCGTCATTCCGATGTATTATGAGACCCCACAATCCAAACTGAACCTGGACCCCCTGAGCAAGTTCCTGAAGGAAATGGGCATTACGCAGCTTGAGACCCTGGAATCCTATAAGATCAACAACGCCAACGCTTTCACGGAAGAAGAAACGCACGTCATCGCGCTTGATCCAAAAATTATGGCTTAAGCAATTATGAGCGTTAAGATCCTTCTCACCTGGAATATCAAAGCCAACATGGAACAGGATTATTATGGTTTCATGGTTGGCCAGTTTTTGCCATGGATGAATCATAAAGAACTGGCCTTGACAGACGCCTGGGTAACCATCTTTGGCAACGAACCGCAAATTATGGTGGGAGTAATCATGCCTGACCTGGCCGCCGCCCGCGATCTGCTGAAATCCGAAGAGTGGCTTGACCTGCGGGACCAATTGCAGGAGTTTGTTGAGAATTACACCTGTAAAATCATCAGCCAAAAAGGCGCGTTCCAACTCTGATGTCCGCTATTGCCGCGCCGCTGCTCGCTTGGTACGATAAAAACGCCAGGGAACTCCCCTGGCGTTCTGATACCAACCCATACCGCACCTGGGTGTCTGAAATTATGCTTCAACAGACCCAAGTGGAGACGGTAATCCCCTATTTCGAGCGTTTCATCCGCCGCTTTCCGGACCTGAAAAGCCTGGCGAGCGCTTCCCAGGCAGAAGTGCTGCAGGAGTGGGAAGGGTTAGGGTATTACACCCGCGCGCGCAACCTGCACAAGTGCGCGCAGCTGCTCTGTTCGGAATTCAACTGCCAGCTGCCCGCCGATTTGGAGGCCTTGCGGAAGCTGCCCGGCATCGGGCGCTATACTGCTGGCGCGATCGCGTCCATCGCGTTTGGCCTCCCCGCCCCTGCCTTGGACGCGAATATCCGCCGGGTGCTCGCGCGCCTGTTGGAGCTGCGCGAACCCGCCGGCTCCCGGACCGGAGAAAAAACTTTATGGGAGGCCGCCGAGCGATTTCTCCCCAGCACGCGGTTTGGCGATTATAACCAGGCATTGATGGAACTCGGCGCGCTGGTCTGCAAGCCGAGCGCGCCTGCGTGCGGGGATTGTCCTCTGCGGGGTCAGTGCCTGGCTTATGCCAACGGCAGTCAAACCGAGCTGCCTGTACGCGCGCTAAAGCCCACGGTTCCTCACTACACTGTCACTGCCGCGGTGATTCGCAAAGGCGAGGAAGTGCTCATCGCGCAGCGCCCGCAGCGCGGCCTGTTGGCGGGCTTATGGGAATTCCCGGGCGGGAAACTTGAGCCTGGGGATGCCGACCTGCCCGCCTGCCTTAGGCGCGAAATTCTGGAGGAATTGGGGGTGGAAATCCAGGTGGGCGCACTCTTGGGCGTCTACAAGCACGCCTATACGCATTTTCGCATCACCCTGCATGCCTTTGCCTGCGCCCTGCTCCCCGGCCAGCTAATCCCAGGCTCAGAAACGGTGCGTTGGGTGCAGCCCACGGAGCTGCCGGGCTTTGCCATGGGCAAAGTTGACCGCCTGATTGCGCGTAATCTGCAAACCTGAAAGGCTTTTTAACGGCCTTTCACTAATTAAGCATGCATCTGCTCCGCGCCACCGCAAAATTATTTGCCTCACCAAACTACACCAATTATTATCAAGATTTTTCGAGCTTGAATTAGCGCGCATTTCAGCGCCGAGATAACAAAAAGTTTACAAACAATCTCGTAAACTTTTTTCGTAGTGTTCGGATTATCAATAGTAAAAATTAGGTCCCGAACTGCCTGTCCCCCGCGTCCCCCAGCCCAGGCAAAATATAGCCGTGTTCATTCAGGCGTTCATCGACAGCCGCGATATGAATCGGCACATCCGGATGAGCGCTGTGCAGCCGCTCTATCCCTTCTGGCGCCGCGATCAGGCCAACGAACTTTATCCTTCCCACGCCCCACTTCTTGAGGATATCCACTGTGGCGACTGCTGAACCTCCGGTTGCCAGCATAGGGTCCAAAATAAGGCATACTGAAACTGTTGGCTCCACCGGCAGGCGGTTGTAGTATGCCACTGGTTTCAGCGTCTTTTCGTCGCGGTAAAGGCCGATGTGCCACACTTCCGCGCCCGGCATCAGGTCCCACACGCCTTCCACCATTCCCAACCCTGCCCGCAATACCGGCACCAAGCCGATACGGTCGATCAGCGCTACCCCGTTCGTCATTGTGAGAGGAGTCTGCACCTCAATTGGCTGGACGGCCAAATCCAAAGTGGCTTCATACGCCAACATGGCAGCCAGTTCCCGCACTAACTCACGGAATTTTTTTGGTTCTGTGCGCACGTCGCGCAGACGGGTGAGTTTGGCCGCGATCAGGGGGTGGGTTGAGGGGTAGACATTATTCATCGCGAGACCTCCAGTAATTTTTCATCAGGATGTTTTATTTCTGAGCAATGCTAGCGACCAGAGCAGCGCCGCGCTGATCAACAGAAGCTCAAAGCGCTTCAGGTCAGCTTTCAGGCGGAAGTACATCATCACAGGAACCGCCGTCAGCGCGAGAGCCTGCGCCGCTTTTTGCCAGCCCGCGCGCGGCAGTTCCTTCACGCGTGTGGAACCCAAAGCCCGCAGCAGGATTAAAGTGACCTCCAGAACCCAGCCCATGCTGATAAGCCATAAGGAGGGCTCAGCAGCGCCTTGAGTCAGCCCCAAAACCGCGCCAATCATGAATAACACGTACGCGCACAAATACCAGAACATCGCGCTCCTCTGCAGCAGCTTCGTTACCGGGTAATTATACTTCTGAGAAAGGCGCCTGGGGTGTTTGCTCGTGCTCATAACCAGGCAAGAAGCGGGGGCCCCAAGGCGTCCTTTCTAACAAAGCGGCCCGGGCACCCGCCAATGGCACCACACTCCAGCAATTATGCTATCCATCCTTTCGTTTTGTAGTAAAGCAAACCTTCTATGCCCATTATTTCCGCGCGCGCGCAGGTCTGTCAGGCGGTAAAATTACGCCAATGCAGTGGATCATAGACGGACACAACCTGATTCCGCACCTGCGCGGATTCTCCCTGGCGGACCTGGACGACGAGCAGGCCTTGATTGACCTGCTTGGGCGCTTTTGCCGGGCGAAGCGAGACCGCGTGCTGGTGTTTTTTGACCGCGCCCAAAGCGGACGCGCGGGAGAGCAGAAACATGGGGCGGTGCGGGCGGTATTTGTCCCACAGTCCAGCAGCGCGGACGCGGCCATCGCTACCTACCTGCACAAGCAAGGAGCCCGGGCTAAAAATGATACCCTGGTTAGTTCTGACCGGACGGTACAGGCATCGGCCCGCGCGCATCATCTTCAGGTCATATCATCTCCGGATTTTGCCAGCAAAATTACAGCCGCGCTAAGCTCTCCGTCCGTGCCCGCCGAGCCAGAGACAACACTCAGCGCGGACGAACTGCGGATGTGGGAACAAATGTTTAAATCCGGCAAAGTTGACGACGAATGAGAGCCATGAGGAATCTCAAACCTATGCGAAACACGAAACTTGCAGCCCCAATCAAAATTCTCGCGGTCCTGGCACATCCGGATGACGAAGCCTTTGGAATGGGAGGCACCCTTGCCCATTATGCCAAACAAGGCGCGCAGGTAACCCTGATTTGCGCGACCCTTGGAGAAGCCGGAGAAGTGGACCCCGCCCTTCTTTTGAACGGGCAGACCATTGCCGGGCTGCGGGAGCAGGAACTGCGCTGCTCCGCGGACGCGCTCGGGCTGAAAGAAGTCATTTTGCTCGGATATCGTGATTCCGGGATGCAGGGGTCACCCGATAACGCCCACCCAAACGCGCTGGCTGCTCAAGCGCTGGAGGAAGTTGTCCAAAAAATCGCGGTACGCATGCGCGCGCTGCAGCCGGATATTGTTCTCACCTTTGACCCCTACGGCGGATACGGCCATCCCGACCATATCCGGGTTCATGAAGCCGCAAAGCTTGCATTCCAACAACTACGAGACGAACTGCCAGCAGACACCCAACGCCCTTTTTCACGGCTTTATTATCACGTAATGCCGCTCGGTTTTCTGCGCGCCGCGATTTTTATGATGCGGCTAAAAGGACAAGACCCTCGCAAAGCCGGCGCCAATGGGGATATCGACCTGGTGGCGATTTCCTCAAACCGTTATGCCACGCACGCGCGCGTCAATTACAAGGACAGCGCCGACGCGCAAGCTCGGGCGTTCGCTTGCCATGCCAGCCAGGGCGGCGCGCGGCGCGCGAAAGGCCTTGCAGCGCTGGTGGAACGCTTGTTCATGCCCCGGGTGGACCACTTTATCCAGGCTTACCCGACACCAGAGCCCGGCGCGAGACGTCAGCGCGACCTGCTGTGGGGCTTGTGAGCATTTTCTGCGGTAACAGCACGCAGGGCGCTGGCAACTTCAGTATTTTCTAATAGATTTCATATCAAAAAAACTTGTCGCATTTCCTCTCTTCTTGTACAATTGGTGTACAAAGAAATGAGCGGAAAATGACATCCATTGGCACTTATTCGGATGAGCCCACCTACACAATAAAAGTGGTGCAAGCGCGCACCGGCATCAAACCCGTTACCCTGCGCGCGTGGGAACGTCGCTACACCCTGCTTACCCCTATGCGCATGCCCAACGGCTATCGCCTTTATTCCGAACGGGATATTCAACTGCTTCTTTGGGTCCAACGGAAATTGGATACAGGCATCACAATCAGCCAGGTTGTGGAACAATTTCGCGGAGCCCGGGCGCGCGGTTTCTGGCCGGAAACAATTCAAACTGTTGTGCCGGAAGCCCCCAAACTTAAACCACCGCGGCCCGCGCGCGACTACGCTGAAATGCTCTTTGGCGCGCTGATTGCCCACAACGAATCCCGCGCCAACGCTATTTTGGAAGAGGTGAAAAAATACTTTGACCTCATTACAGTCTTCCAGGAAGTCATCGCGCCCAGCCTGGAACTGGTCGGGGAAGCCTGGTATAACGGCGAAATTCGAATTGCGACCGAACATATGGCGTCCAGCTACATTAAAGGCAAGTTGTTAAACATCATGCAAAACCTTCCGGTAGTCAAAGAAGGCGCGCTTATCCTGGTGGGCTGCGGCCCGGAAGAAAACCACGAGCTAGCCGCGCTGATGTTCGCTGTGCTTCTGCGTCAGGAAGGCTACTTTGTGGAGTATCTGGGGCCGGACTTGCCCACCGACGATCTGCTGGATTACTCCGCGATTGTGCGCCCGAAACTGATTGTGCTCTCGGTAAACCAGGAAAACACCGCCGACCTGATGAAAGGCTTTGCCGCTGACCTTGCTAATGTGCGCGGTAAACCCAGGCTGGCATACGCGGGGCGCTACTTTGAAAACAATGAACAAGCCCGCAAAGATCTGGGGGGCATTTACCTCGGCAAAAGCCTGGCTGAAGCCATGGAAAAAATAAAGCAGCTGATCATGCTTGTCTGACCAGCTGCCGAAATCATCACCAGCGCCCTCGCGGGCGTTTTTGTTTAAAAGCCTTCCAAGGCGGAGAGATCTGCCAGGGGGCGCAGGAGAGCCACAATTGACTGCAGCAGCCCCAACCGGCTTTTTCGCAGAGTCTCATCCTCTGCCATCACCAGCACCTTGTCAAAAAAGGCATTAATTTCCGGCACAAGCTTGCGTACTTCTTCCAGCGCCGCCTCTAACTCAGTATTGCGCTCGAGACGCGCTTGCGCGGCGCGGACTGAAGCGAGCAGCTGGCGCTCTTCGACTTCCACCTGGGCGCTTTCAGCGACCGGATAGATTTCATTGATGTCGCGCGTGATGCGCGCGCAGCGGCTGAAGGCTGGCAGGATGATGCTCCAATCTTCACGAGCCGTCCACGCGCCCAAGCTGCGCGCAAAGCGTTCGGCTTTGGCGGGATTAGCGGCCTGGGTCTGTAGCACGGCGTCCACGATGTCGTACCGATAACCGCGCTCCAGCAGCAGCCCGCGCAGGCGTCCGGCAACGAAATCAAGCGCGGATTTAAGCATTGCCGCGTCAAACGCCACCGGCAGAGCTTCTCCGGCCAGCCGCAAACCCCACTCCAGGTCAAAGTCCAGGTTCTTTCCGGTCAGCAGCTGCGCCAGGCCTAATGCGGTGCGGCGCAGCGCGAAGGGGTCTTTGTTGCCTGTCGGCGCTAGCCCAACGGCGAACAAACCCGCGAGCGAATCAAGGCGGTCGGCAATGCCAACCAGCAGACCGGCCTCGCCTTCCGGCAAGCGGTCCTCTGCGTTGCGTGGCAGGTAGTGCTCAAAAATGCCCTGCGCTACGGCTTCAGTCTCACCCGAGAGCCGCGCGTAGAATTTACCCATCACGCCCTGCAGCTCGGTCATTTCAATCACCATGGCGGTGGCAAGGTCAGCCTTACATAATTCCGCGGTTCGGTCCACAACAGCCCGCGTTTCGGCTGAAACTTCCATTGCAGCGCTTATTCGGGTTGTTAGCGTCTGCACCCGCCGCGTTTTTTCCAACATTGAGCCCAGGTCTTTCTGGAAAGTCAGCTGCGCGAGTTTGGGAATGAAGTCCGCCAGCGCTTTCTCCTTATCCTCGTGGATAAAGAACTCGGCGTCGGCAAAGCGGGCGTGGATAACCTGCAGGTTGCCGTCCACAACCACCTCTTCGAAGCGTTTGTCGCCGTTGCGCATGATGATGAAGTATTGGGTCAGTTTGCCCGCCTGATCCAGCACCGGGAAGTAGCGTTGGTGTTTTCGCATCACGCCAATCAGAACTTCCGCCGGCAGGTTTTCGAGGTAACGCGGCTCAAAAGCCCCCAGCATGCCGGTCGGGCGCTCCACCAGGTTTGTCACTTCCTCCAGCAGGTCCGGGTCATCCGCCAGTTTTCCACCAACGCTTTCCGCGAGTTGGCAGGCTTGCTCCCACACCAGGGCCTTACGCCTTTCGGGCGCCAGAACGATGCCCTGCGCCTCTAAATAATCTGCATACTCTTTCAGGCTGCTCAGGGAGCATTCAGGTTTTTCCGCAAAACGCAGCCCGCGCGTAACCCGACCGGAGCGCAAGCCCGCGAATTCAAAAGGTACCACTTCCTCCCCAAGCAGGGCAAGCAGCCAGCGTACCGGCCTGGAAAAACTTTTTCCAGTCTGGTTCCAACGCATGCCTTTGGTAAATCTGATGCTCTCACATAATTGTGGGAGCGCGAGGCTTAAGAGGGCCATTGCAGACTGCCCTTTTTCGTGAATCTGCGCGACTACATAACTGCCGCCTTCCGATTCTGAAACCGTGAGCTGGCTGACGTCCAAACCACGGCTGCGCGCGAAGCCTTCCGCGGCTTTGGTAGGTTTGCCCTCCGCGTCAAAAGCACGCGCGGCAGGCGGCCCTTTCACCTCCAAAACGCGGTCTGCTTGCTGAGTCTGAAGCGCCTTGACCATTAATACCAGCCTGCGCGGGGTGCCCTCAATGCGGACGTCCCCGTGTTCCAGGCGTGCTTCCGCCAGGAGCGCTTCCGCGCCTTCCTTTAGCTGCACGAGGGCATTGGCCAGGTCGGCGGTAGGCAGTTCTTCTGTACCAATTTCGAGCAGCAGGTCCGCGCGCTCCGCCGTTACCAACGGAGGTTCGCTTAAAGCGGCTTCGGCTGTGGATGACTCGGACGAGAGCCAGGGGAAGCCCATTTCCGCGCGCTGGGCGAGGTAAGCCTCGGCAACGCGGCGGGAAAGGTCGCGCATTTTGCCAAAGAGAGCCTGCCGTTCGGTGAAGCCAACCGCGCCGCGCGAATCCAGCACGTTAAAGGTGTGTGAACATTTGATGATGTAATCATAGGCCGGCAGCACCAGCTTTTGCGCCAGCGCCAGGTTGGCTTCCGCTTCAAAGAGATTAAACATCTCACGCAGCCGCGGCACATCCGCTGTTTCAAAATAATACGTGGAGTGCTCGCGTTCTGCCACCTGGTTCACATCCCCGCATGTGCGTTCATTATTCCAGCGAATATCCTTGAAGTGGCGCACCCGCTGCAGCGCCATGGCGATGCGTTCCAATCCATAGGTAATTTCCACCGCGGGCACATCCAGCACCACCCCACCGGACTGCTGGAAGTAGGTGAACT
>JAAZPN010000017.1 GCA_012797215.1 Chloroflexota bacterium
CTTTATAAAAACGTGCAACTCTTGTCAAGGCTTACAATCATTGGCCTCGAACGATGTGGATTTTGCCTCCATAAACGGCTAAGAACATTAATGCTATAATCGCTTGCAGATTAGCAGCTGTCGGAGGAAAAATGGCGACGAGCGCCAAAACAAAACCTAAAGCCAAAAAAACCGCGCCCAAGACCGCGACGAAAAGCGTCCGGTCAACCAGCACGGCGCGCAAGACATCTGCCGCTCCAAGAAAAAAAACCGCGACCAGAACAAGCAGCCGGCGCGCGCCCACTCGCACTGCTCCGCGTAGACCGACGCCTGTCAAGAAATCATTTTCAATTTCTCCCGACCGGAAGGTTGATATCACTGGCATCGTAATGATTGTGATTGGCGTCCTGACGCTTCTCAGCCTGATGATTGGCGATTCCGGCGTAGTTTCCAAGTGGTGGTCGGATATGCTCTATCAAGCTACCGGCTGGGGAGCTTATGCCATTCCGATCATTCTTATCCTTACCGGAACCTGGTTTCTGTTGAGAAAGTTAGAGCAGTTCCCAGAGCTCTCCAGTGAACGCATCATCGGCATTGTGCTGTTTTTTTTCAACGCACTGGCCTGGTTCCAGCTGATCGGGCGCGGCGCCAACACATTTAACGGTTCCGCAGGTGGCGCGGCAGGGCGATTCATCCTTGACCTGCTTACGCGTTGGTTCGGCACCCCTGGCGCGCTTATCTGGCTGGTGGCCTGGCTGCTCATCTGCCTGGTGCTGTTGGTGGATTTTTCCATGTCTGACCTGACTCTCTGGCTGGCAGAAAAGTTGAAAGACAGCCCCGCTCGTTTCGCCCGTTTCATCAAAACTAAGGCTGCTCAGCTTCAGTCAAAACGGGCGAGCAACCAGCAAAGCGAGAAGGAAGAAACTGAGGAAAGAGATTACAAACCAGTCTCTCCCACGCCAAAAAAGCCAACTACACTTGCCCCCCAAACACCTGGCGGTTCTTCCAACTCTGCGCGCTCCTGGGTTCTGCCTGAGCCGGAAGAGCTGCTCAAACCCGTTCCTGCCCAATCTCAGGACCAGGAGAATGATCAGGATCGCGCCCGCGTGATTGAAGAAACCCTGCGCTCTTTCAATACTCCATCGCGCGTGGTTGAAATTCGGCGTGGACCAGCTGTCACGATGTTTGGCGTTGAGCCGGATTTCGTGGAATCGCGCAACGGAAAAAAACGCGTGCGGGTCAGCAATATTGTCAGCCTATCCGACGACCTTGCTCTGGCATTAAAAGCATCCCGCATCCGCGTCCAGGCGCCAGTTCCGGGCAGGGGCTATGTCGGCATCGAAGTGCCGAATAACAAAACATCAATTGTCTCAATGCTTGAGCTTGTGGAAAGCCCTGGGTTTGCCACCAATGAGAATCCGCTCAAGTTTCCTTTGGGCAAAAACGTTGCCGGCCAACCTTTTACCTCAGACCTGGCGGAAATGCCCCACCTGCTCATCGCGGGTACTACAGGATCTGGTAAATCGGTCTGCGTGAACGCGATTTTGGCTTCTTACCTGCTCACCCTCACCCCTGACCAAATTCGTTTTGTCCTGGTAGACCCAAAACGCGTTGAGCTGACCGGTTACAACGGCATCCCACACTTGCTCGCGCCAGTGATTGTTGACGCGGAGAAGGTAGTCGGCGCGCTGCAGTGGATGCAGCGCGAGATGGACTTGCGCTACCGCATGTTCGCTGAGGCGAACGCCCGGAATATCACGGAATACAACACCAAACAGAGCGCGTCCGGCGGGAAAACGATCCCTTACCTTCTCATTGTGATTGACGAACTCGCGGATTTGATGCTGTTAGCGCCGACAGAGACAGAGCGTCTCCTCACCCGGCTTGCCCAGCTGGCCCGCGCCACCGGAATCCACCTAATCCTTGCCACGCAGCGTCCATCAGTCGATATCATCACAGGTCTCATCAAGGCCAATTTTCCGGCGCGAATCGCCTTCGCGGTTGCTTCCGGAACTGACAGCCGCGTGATTATTGACCAAACCGGCGCCGAGACATTGCTTGGCAAGGGAGATATGCTCTTCCAGGCGCCTGACTCACCTGCTCCAGTACGTCTGCAGGGGACATTTGTGTCTGAAGAAGAATTGAACCAGCTAGTGGATTTCTGGCGCAATCAAGCCCAGCAGAAACCCGGTGAGGAACGACCCGACATCGCGGTGTTTGCCTCGCAATCCCGGCCGCCTTTAGTGGATGACGCCCAATCGCAGCCGTCACTGTGGGAAGAGACCAGTAAGAATAGCGGTGAAGATCCGCTGACGAACGAAGTAATCCGAATCATCCGTCACGAGGGCAGGGCTTCCGTGTCCCTGCTGCAGCGCAAATTACGCATCGGTTATTCCCGTTCCGCCCGCATTATCGAAAGCCTCGAAGAAAAGGGAATCATCGGAGCGCCAAACCCGCAGACTGGAACCCGCGAAGTACTGGATTACGGCGAGTACGGACCTCTCAAAGAAGAGTGATAGAAAACAATGACTTGTTTCGGCGCTTATTGCGCTTTTCTCGCGTGTAATATGCCTGCCGAAGCATAAATTGACCAATAAGGCAGGCATGCTTGCAAAAGTAGGTATTGTCTACTATAATCACACCCAAATTTAATGCTGGAGTAATTTATTCATGACTGACATTGACGATGTAAGCAAGCAGGAGAATACGGAAGAGAACGAACCTCAAACCATGGAACAGATGGGGGATTTGCTCGAATCCAACCTCAGTATTGATTTCCCCAAAGCCGGGGAAATTCGGGACGGCATCATCGCCAGCATCGGTGAAAACCAGATTCTGGTAAGCGTTGGCGCCAAATCCGAAGGTATCATCAC
This sequence comes from Chloroflexota bacterium, assembly GCA_012797215.1. The sequence continues at coordinate 2,853 of JAAZPN010000017.1, forward strand.
AGGGAAAGAATATGATGCCATCCCGGCTGACATTCTTGCGACCTTAACCGTTGGGCAGGCTATCCCGGTATATGTGGTTACCCCTGAAGATCAAAGTGGTAATTTGGTTCTCTCCTTCATACGCGCTGTGGAAGAACAAAGCTGGTTAGA
>JAAZPN010000189.1 GCA_012797215.1 Chloroflexota bacterium
GGTTAGCGAATTTCTTGATGGCAAAACGGTTCGCAATGACGAAGAACGTGTCATCGCATGCCCTTCCGTCCGTCATCGCGAGCGCAGCGTGGCGATCTGCCTTTTTCGCTGTTCTTGCATGGTCTCCTGACTATACTCAGCATCGCATGCCCTTCCGTCCGTCATCGCGAGCGCAGCGCGGCGATCTGCCTTTTTACATTCAGGCGGATTGCCACACCGTTTTGCTGGAACCTGGCTTGGTCGGCTTAATCCTTCATGGCAAAACGGTTCGCAATGACGAAGAAAATATCATCGCGTGCCTCTCCGTCCGTCATCGCGAGCGCAGCGCGGCAATCTGCCTTGTTACATTCAGGCGGATTGCCACACCGTTTTGCTGGAACCTGGCCTGGTTGGCAAAATTCTTGGTGGCAAAACCGTTCACAATGCCAGGAGCTTTTCCATCCTGCCACCCCCCAAACAAAAGAGGCTGACCGTACGGTCAGCCTCTTTTTCACAAGCCTTAAAGTTTTACTTGAACGCGATGGGCAGGTAAATGCGCGGAAGCGCCGTCACCCGCAGGATGACCACCGCTTCGTTGGAATCCTCTGTTCCGTCGTTAGCCTTGAAGGTAAAGCTATCCTCGCCGTACCAACCCGCGTCAGGCGTGTAGGTGCAGACCGGGCCTTCGCAGACCAGGCTGCCGTGAGCGGGCTCAACCGTCACAATAAAGCTCAACGCGTCGCCATCCACGTCAACGGCATCCAGGTTGAACACCAGCAAGCCGTTTTCAATCAAGTCCTGGGTCGCGCCAATCGCTACCGGCGCGTCGTTGACCGGCGTCACTTCAATGGTCACAGTCGCCTCCTCGGAGAAGAATTCGCCGTCAGAAACCTTGTAGACGAAGCTGTCCGGGCCGTTGTAGTCCCCATCAGGCGTGTAGGTAACAGTCGTGCCAGTCAAAAGCAATTCGCCATGCTGTGGGTCCGTCACGATGGTCACCTCAAGCGTATCGCCTTCAGGGTCCACCACATTCAACGTGATATCAAGCGGGGTATCTTCGGGCGTGCTGACGCTCATGTCATTCGCCACCGGCGCGGTATTGAACAACAGCGTCAGGATTACCGGGTCGTGGTCCGATGAGCGGTACGCATCCGGGGCGTAAATCGCGTCCTGAGCGTCCTGCTTGTAGGTCATGTCATAGTTAATCAGTTCGTTTTCATCCGCGTTGATGTGCCAGAAATTGACGTCCAAAAAGTCCTCGAACAGGTTGGTGTTCACCAGCGCGTAGTCCAGATACCCAATCTGCGCGCCGTAGAGATAACCGTAGGCAAAGTCACCATGGATCTCTTTCATGAGATCAATGTAATCATCATCCGTGCTTGCCTCGTCATCCGCTCCCAGCGTAATCATGTCAATTGGGTCCTCGTAGTCGTACGAGTTCAGATCACCAATAATAAGCGCCTTATCCGTATCCGGGAAGTACGTCGGGTTGGCCAGCCAATCCACCAGCGCTTGCGCAGCAGCTTTGCGGGTCAGGTTGCAGTTGCCCGCGCCGTCCAGCAAATCAGGGTCGCCCGCGCAGGCAGAGCGCTTGGATTTGAGGTGGTTCACCGCCACCGCGAAGGTCTCGCCAGTGCGATTATCCTCAAAGACCTGCGCCAAAGCCGGTCGGTTGAGCGTGTCAATAAAGCGCGGGTCCACCGCTGTGGTGAGCTTCTGGTACGCACCCACAGGCGTTACGGAAGCCGGCTTGTAGATAATCGCTTGCTTGATAGCATCGGTGCCAATCGCGCCTGTGGCGATGTAGGCATAGGTGCCTTCTCCAGCCTCTAAGTTCAGGCCAGCCACCAGGTCCGCCACGGCGTAATCAGGCAGTTCGCCCGCGCCAAGCGGCTTGTCGTTCTCGATTTCCATCACGCCGATGATGTCCGCGTCAATGACGGAGAGCGCGGCAACGATTTTGGCGCGTTGGCGCGCCAATTCCTCGGCTGTATCCGCGCCGCGGCATTCCATGGTGCCCGAAGGACTGCAAATGAAAGCGCCTGTATCAATGGTTGTGAAGTAGTTAAGCACATTAAAGCTGGCCACCTTCAGGGAGACCGGCACTTCATAGATATCCGGGGCGTCGGTGCGGGCATTCACAGCCGTATAATCCGCGCCCGCAGTAGGCTGAATGCGGTACTTGCTGAAGTTGTAGTCCATCACGCCGATAACATTGCTCAGGATGTCGCCGCCGCGGAAGAGGTTCTCGAGCGTAAACGGCAAACCGTTGGGGTGGCGCGCGGGGTCCGGGTTAGAAGCTTCGCTGCCGTCATCCAGCAGGATGCTGTTGAGCGTGAGGGAAGAATTCCAGGCCGTAAAACCGGTGGGGTCAGGCTCATTCACCGCGGTGAACTGCATAAAGCGCTCCGTGCCCAAAACAATCTCGCCGAACTGATCGAAGTTGTAATATTCAACAATCAGGAGGTCCTGCGGGATGGTCACGTACATGCCTTCCAGCTTCTCAAAATCCAGCAAGCTGTCGGCGGGCAGGGTAAACTCGGTTGCGGGCACGCTGAGGCCAGTGGAGCACACCAGAATCTGGGTCACCGTCGTGAGTTCGGTCAGGTTGTACTGTTCTTTCACGGTGCCGGTCACGCGCACATGGTCGCCCACGTGCACATCGGTCAGGGTGCTGTAAATGAAGAGCCCTTCCGAGGTGGCGGGGTCGCCATCAGGGGTGGCGGACTGCATAAAGAAGCCGTTCTTGGTCCCGCTGACGTAGGCGTTGGTCTGGTAATCCGCGGTAACGATGCCCTCGGTGGAGACCACATCCCCGGTGATCGGGCTGCTGGTGCCGCTGCCCTGAATTTCAGGGATTGGAGTGAAAGCGTCGCCGCAGCCGTAAGCAACAGTGAAGGAGAAGCTGTAGTTGCTCTCCATCGCGTCGGGCGGGTCTTCGGTGTCGTCATCGCTCACTTGCGCCGCGTAGACTTCCACCAGGCAGGTCTCGCCGGCGGTA
>JAAZPN010000190.1 GCA_012797215.1 Chloroflexota bacterium
AGGACCTTCTTCCACGGGAAACCGCGGCGAACTGCCAGACCGAGGGTCACAGCAGGATTCAGGTGAGCGCCGGAGACGCCAGCGGACACGTACACGGCGATAATGACCGCGAAGGCCCAGCCGATGGTGATGGTGTTCCAGTTGTAGGCGGTGCCTGCAACACGGGGAGCCAGACCGACATTGGCAACGACACCGTCACCAAGCAGGATGAGGATAAACGTACCAAAAACCTCACCGATAAACTCTTTGAACGTTCTATTTTCCATCTTTACAAAATCTCCTTTTGAATATGTTTAAATGATCGTAAAAGTTAGGGGTTGAACGGTCTACAAAGGTTTGGTCTTGTTCCTGGTTCCTCCTTTCATACAATATTCACTCCAAATTACTCAAACGAAGTTGTTAGGGTGTGGTTCTATCTATGTGGAGATAATGAGGTGAGAGTCAACTCCACGCGGCCGAGATGTAAAAAAGCGGCCTATTTTCTTACCAAGCTGGTCCTGCCCGCATTCCTCCTGACATTGCGATCCACAACACAACTTCCAGTAATTGAACTTCACCCACAAGTGGGCGGCTGGAGTAATCCGAATTACCTCTACTATAGCATATTGATTAGGCAGAGTCAAAGGGGTTATACACATTTCATATAGTTTGTAAATATTTTATACCAAAATTTGCTTCTTCTTTTCGAAAACCAGCCAGATTCCCTGGCTACTTGGTGCTCAGGGCATGGGTCTGGAAGAATTCCCACATCACGGCGCTGGCATCGATTAAATCCAAGGTTTTTCCGGTTATCCATTCTGGCAACGGGTTCCCACCCGGCCAGGTGTGCCCGCCGCCCGCGATGACGTAATAATCCAGGTCCGCTGCACAGTCTTCAAAGCGGTCTCCTTTTACTCCCGGCGCGGTCGGGATTGTGGTAGTCGCGCCAGAGCAGCCGCTGCGCGCGGCCAATTGGCTGACCCAGGTTTTGATATCCGGGAGGACAATATTATTGGGTCCACCTTGCCCACCAGTGAAAGGCACAATGGGGTCCGCGTCACCGTGGAAGATGAGCGCTGGAACTGCCCGGGACTGCTGGCAATTCTCCCAAGGCGTCACGTATGCCCCGGCAACCGAGCCGAAGGCTGCCACGCGCTCTGGGAACGCGCAGGAGAACGCGACTGACATGCCCCCGCCATTCGAGAGGCCGTTTAGATAGATTCTTTCCGGGTCGATGGGAAACTTGCTCTCCAGCTCATCAATCAAGTCAGAAAGAAATTGGATATCAGCATTGTTGGGTGGGGGGCTCGCGGCATCCCAACGCTTGGGGAAGCCTGTGCCCGCGGGATAGACCACGATAAAGCCTTCGGCGTCCGCCAGGGCGTTCCACTGGCTGACAGTTGCCTGGTTGGCAGGCCACTGGGCGAAACCATGCAGCGTCAGGACTAATGGCATCGGGCGGGTGAGGTCAGCCGTCTCAGGGACATAAAGCAGGTACCGGCGCTGCTGTCCGCCGCTGGACAGCGTGCCGTAGGAGCGGTCCGCGACGCGCATTACCACGTAGAGGTCAATCGGCAGCAAAATCAGCCCGGCGATGATGAAAAGGAGGATTCGCGGCGTGCGTTTTTTCATGAGGGTCCTCAGTTGTGTCTCAGAAGCAGGCGGCGCGTGACGTTTGAATACGCTTTGGTATAATGAAACGCGATAATTATAGTGGAGATGGGCTAATTAATGTCAAATTTCCGGCAGATTCGGAATATGCTGATATAATCAGCGGAACTCATCAAATTTAAAAGCGAGATCTCGGGATAATACGAAAAAATGGTAGAACGACGGGATACAAATAAGCTTTTCATCCATTGCTCTTACCATTCGCGCTCTCCACATTTGGTTTATGCCCTGTGCCTTGCGCTGCCTTGGGCGATTAAGCATTCTACTTGAGTACCTGTTCTTTACCATCCGTGCATCATTGTTGCTGGAAGCGTTCTTTTGAGCGTTTGATGGCTGCTTGTTATAAAGATTGGCTGTTTTCTGAAAAAATTTGATTGGAGGTAAGCGTGCAGGAAAAATATGATTACATTATCATCGGCGGGGGGGTGGTTGGATGCATGATCGCCCGCTGGCTTTCCCGGTACGAAGGGAAGGTGCTGCTCATTGAAAAGGAAGCCGACGTGGGCATGGGCTGCTCAAGCGCCAATACCGCTATCGTCCATGCTGGATACGACCCGCTGCCCGGCTCCCTGAAAGCCCGCATGAACGTGAAAGGCAACGCCATGTGGGACACGCTGGCTGGCGAGCTCAATTTCGCCTTCGAACGCCGCGGCGACTATGTGGTCGCGATCGGAGACGATGAGCTTCCGCTGGTGCACAAACTGATGGACCAGGGCAAAAAGAACGGCGTGCCTGGGATGATAATGATTGACGGCCCAGAGATGCGCGCGCGCGAGAAGAACATCAACCCGGAAACCAGCGGCGCGCTGTGGGCTTCCACCGGCGGCATCTGCGACCCGTTCCAGATTACGGTGGCGGCTGGTGAAAACGCCGTGATGAACGGCGCGAAAGTGCTGCTCAACACCGCCTTCCAGGACTTTATTATGGAAGGAAAACGCATCATCGGCGTGCGCACCAACCGCGGGGATTTCCTCGGACGTTGGGTCATCAACTCGGCGGGCATCTATTCGGATGAAGTCATGCACAAAGCTGGCGTCCGCCCGGAATTTATCATCAAACCGCGCAAAGGCGAGTACTACATCTTTGACCGCGCGGATGTTTCCATTGACAACGTCCTTTTCCCGGTGCCTTCCGCCAAGGGTAAAGGCATTTTGGTGACCACCACACTGCATGAGAACACCATCGCCGGACCGAACGGCACGATTATCGAGGATAAAGAAGACACCTCCACCACCAAAGACGGGCTGGCGGAAGTTGCGGACGGCGCGCTGAAGCTGGTGCCTTCGCTGAACCTGCGCTATTCCATCGCCAACTTTGTGGGGCTGCGCCCGATGGGCAACGGTCCCTGCAAGACGCCCGGCGTGGTTTACAACAATGACTACATCATCGAAATTCCGGAAGAAGTGCAGGGTTTGGTAAACCTGGGCGGTATCGAATCGCCCGGCTTGACCTCCGCGCCTGCTATCGCCGAAGAAGTGGTGGATATGCTGCGCGACGCCGGCGAGAACTTTGTGGTCAAAAAGGATTGGGACCCCATCCGACCTGGCAGGCCGCGCTTCCGCAATATGTCGCATAAAGACCGCCAGCTGCTGGTGGAGATGGACCCGCGTTTTGGGCAGGTCATCTGCCGCTGCGAGAACATCACCGAGGGCGAAATCATCGCTGAAATTCACGCGCCAATCCCCGCGCAAACGTATGACGCCATCAAACGGCGCACCTGGCTGGGCACAGGCCGCTGCCAGGGCGGCTTTGACATGACCCGCGTGGTGACCATCCTTTCCCGCGAACTCGGCATCTCTCCGCTGGAAGTGACCAAGCGCGGCACCGGTTCCGAATACTTATTCCGACAGACAAAACAGGTGGAGGGCTGAGATGTTAGCGAAACAAATCTATGATGTTGTTGTGGTTGGCAGCGGCCCAGGCGGCGTTGCGGCGGCGATTGAAGCCAAGAAAGCCGGCGCGGATGATGTGTTAATCATTGAACGCGATACCGAGCTGGGCGGCATTCTGCTGCAGTGCATCCACAATGGTTTTGGTCTGGAGCTCTTAAAAGAAGACCTGCCTGGTCCCGGATACGCCCAGCACTTCATTGAGGAAATGCTGAGCCTGCACGTGGAAGTGCTGCTGAACACGATGGTGATGGACATCACACCCCAGCGCCACCTGTTCCTCTCCAGCAAAGAACACGGTTATGTTGAAATTGAAGCCCGCGCGATTGTGTTGGCGATGGGCTGCCGTGAACGCACGCGCGCCCAAATCCGCATCCCGGGCATGCGCCCGAACGGAATCTATACCGCAGGCACCGCTCAGCGCTGGGTGAATGTGGAAGGCTATATGCCCGG
>JAAZPN010000191.1 GCA_012797215.1 Chloroflexota bacterium
GTGGTGGAATTTGACGACCTGCACACCTATTTCTTCACCGATATCGGCACCGTTAAGGCCGTGGATGGCGTCTCATTCAACGTCCCGAAAGGGAAAACCGTAGGCGTAGTGGGCGAATCCGGCTGCGGCAAATCCGTGACCAGTCTTTCGCTGATGCAGTTGGTGCAGCGCCCGCAGGGGCAAATCGTCAAAGGCGCGATCCGCTTCGACTCGGGCGACAAGGTTTACGACATCGCCAAAACCCCTATCCAAGTGATGGAAACCATCCGGGGCAGCAAGATATCCATGATTTTCCAGGAGCCGATGACCAGCCTGAACCCTGTTTTTAAAGCCGGGGACCAGATTGATGAAGTGATTGCCCTGCACAACCCTCATATGAACGCTGAAGAGGTGAAAAACCTCTCTCTTGAGATGATTGACCTGGTTGGCATTGCCAACAAAGAGGGCGTCTATAACATGTACCCGCACGAGCTTTCGGGCGGCATGCGTCAGCGCATTATGATCGCGATGGCATTGGCCTGCAAGCCCAAGCTGATTATCGCGGATGAACCCACAACCGCGCTGGACGTCACCATCCAGGCGCAGATTTTGGACCTTCTGCGCAACCTGAAGGATAAGATTAACTCCAGCATCATGCTGATTACCCATGACCTGGGTGTTATCGCGGAAATGGCGGATTTTGTGGTCGTCATGTACGCGGGTCGGGTAGTGGAACGCGGCCAGGCGCTGGAAGTCTTCAAAAACCCGTGCCATCCGTACACAGTTGGCCTGATGGCCTCCAAACCTGTCTCCAACAAGCAGGTCAAGCGGCTCTACAGCATTCCGGGCAGCGTGCCCAACCCCATTAATATGCCCAGCTACTGTTACTTCCGGGATAGATGCAACAAGCGTTTTGATATGTGCGACGGTCAGTATCCCAAGGAGTTTTTTGTATCGGAGACGCATTCGGTCTCTTGCTACCAATACGCGCATGGGCAGGTGAAGGAATGAGTATGGAAAATACATTCATTTTAAATCGAACCCGAACCGAACCAAAGAACGGCGGGAAGTTGCTGGAAGTGCGGAACCTGAAAACCCACTTTCCGATCAAAGCGGGTCTGATGCAAAAAGTCGTTGGCTATGTGCGCGCGGTGGACGGCATCAGCTTTTCGATTGATTACGGCAAGACCCTCGGGCTGGTCGGTGAATCCGGCTGCGGAAAAACCACTGTCGGTAAGACTATCTTGCGGCTCACCCCCAAGACGGATGGGGATGTCATTTTTGACGGCGTCGATATCTACGCTCTCGATCACAAAGACCTGCGGGCAATGCGCCCAAAAATGCAGTTGATCTTCCAGGATCCCTATTCCAGCCTCTCACCGCGCCTTCCGGTCAGCGAAATTATTGGCGAAGCCGTGAAAGAGCACGGCCTGGTAGAAAATCGACACATGGATGACTATCTGGACCATGTGATGAAGAACTGCGGTTTGCAGCCCTATCACAAGGACCGCTACCCGCACGAGTTCTCCGGCGGCCAGCGCCAGCGCATTTGCATCGCGCGCGCGCTTGCCCTCAACCCCGAGTTCATCGTCTGCGATGAACCGCTGTCCGCGCTGGATGTTTCTATTCAGGCACAGATTATCAACCTGCTAATGGACCTGCAGGAAAAACTGGAGCTCACCTACCTGTTTATCTCCCACGACCTTTCGGTAGTGGAGCATATTTCCGATTATGTCGGCGTTATGTACCTGGGCGACCTGGTGGAATACGCGGACAAACGCACCATTTTTGGCAATCCGCTCCATCCGTATACGCAGGCGCTGCTCAGCGCGGCGCCGGTGCCGGACCCAACGTACAAAATGAAGCGCATTATTTTGGAGGGAAGCATTCCTTCCCCGGCAAATCCCCCGTCCGGGTGCAAATTCCACACGCGCTGCCGCCACTGCATGGAAATCTGCAAGACTGTGGTGCCCACAGCACGGGAAGTGGAACCTGGCCATCAGGTGGTTTGCCATTTGTACAACGAAAGCAACTGAACCTATGAAAAACCAGCCGAAACAGTATGACGATGATGACGGTCGGGTAATCTGCGATATGGATGTGGACGGGATGCCGTGGCACGACCGGCGCGTGCGGCGCGAACAGCGCGAAGCGCCCAAAGTCCAGCATCCCGACCAGATGACCGCAGCAGAAACACGCGCCTATACCGGCAGCGCGCTGCTTGCCGCGCTTGTGATATGGGCTGTTTTCGCGGCCGCCTGGGCGCTGCTCATCCTGTTCTGCACCCAGATTTGGTTCCGCTGATTAACGGAGACCGTCTCATCGGAATGGTCATTAAACGCCGGGCTGGCGGCTAGGAGAGCGCGA
>JAAZPN010000192.1 GCA_012797215.1 Chloroflexota bacterium
CTACTGGGAAGTCGCCATCCTGGACGCGGAAGGTTACGTGTGGCAGTACCATCACCTCGAACAGTTCAGTATCCCCGACGAAATCGATGATGCATTCCAAGCCTGGCTCCAAGACCATCAGAATGGCGGTTTCATCTCCGCTGGGATAAAACTGGGGGAAATTGTTGAATGGCCTGTGTACTCCTTTGGTTACTATTTCAATCACATCCACCTGAACATCCTCGCGGACAACGATGTTTACCTGAACCCCCTGGAGTTTCACACGCTTCTGGCGGATAATCAGCCGCCGGTAATCTTGCACACCGGATTGACGCTTAACAACACTCTGGTTTCGGGGGATACTATCACCGAATCCCAAATCCCGAACTACGGCCTTTACGCCCACGTCGGGGACCTCTTCCTGAGCCAGGTGTACACGCTCCCGCCCTACAAAATCGCCTTCTCGCTGGACGGCGCTCCTTGGGAGACAGTCTGGGAATTTCACACTTTCCCTGGCGGCAGTGATGATACCTTGTTCGTGGAAGATTTTTTTATCGCTCCCCCAACTTGTGGGGATTATGACTGCAGACAGTTTTACATCGACCTCGGTTTTTCCGTGGCTGGTCAGCGTCAATTCCCAAGCCAGAACGGCAGCCACACCATCCAGGTCCAAACCTGGGATTACAACCAGAACAGCGACCTCGACAGCTACACCTGGACGGTCGTGCACCCGTCCTCAGTGGTTTACACGGGGATAAGCGCTGAATATACTGCGCTTGGCAACCTCGTCCATTGGAGCACAGCCAGCATTGGCGACACGCTCGGTTTTAATGTCTATCGCTCCGACACCCCGGATGGCGAGAAAACCAAAATCAACCTCAGTTTGATTCCAAGCGCCGAACCCAAGGGCGCGGCTTTTTCCTTCATTGACGAAGACGTCGAGCTTGGCCGCAGCTACTGGTATTGGGTGGACGACGAAGATGCCTATGGACCCACCGGAGCGTATTACGGACCAGCGAGCGTGCAAAGCGGCTGGCAGCTTCACCTCCCTTCGTGCTGCGAGGCGTTGAGGATTAGTCTTAAGTCAGGAACAACGCGGGGTTTTAACAATTATTGACCGCGTGCTTTTTTACAGGTGTTTAGTTCCGCTCAAAAACCCAGGAGTAATGATTACGGACGTTCAAGCGCTTCTGATAAATCTGCTCAACCCCACGCGCGACCGCGAAGATACGGCTGAGGTTCTGCCTTCTCTTACTGCGGAAGATTGGCAGCTTATTCAGCCATATGTTGAAAGCCATTCACTCGCGAACTTAGTGTTCGCTCGGCTGCGCCAGCAGGAGCTGCTGGGTTTAATTCCCGAAGAGAACCGCGTATTAATGCGTGAAAACTATCTGGCAAACGCGGCGCGCAATTCATTTCTGCTGAACAGCGCTCAGAAAGCGTTTGCTGTGCTGGCCGCGCGGGGTATTCCAGTTATCGGGCTAAAGGGTTTATACCTGCTGGAGAATGTGTTCAAGGACGTCGGCGCGCGCGCGATGAATGACCTTGATATCCTCGTCCAAAAGCAAGATATTGCCTCCGCATTAAGTGCCCTAAAAAGCATCTCCTGCGAGCCCCTTTCCTACTTTGATAGCAATGCTGCCAACTTAGATATTAAACACGTCCCGCCAATGAGCCTTCCGGATGGCACGACGATTGAAATCCATTGGACGCTTTTAGAAGAGAATGAACCATTCAACATTAATCCCGAAAGCTTGTGGCAGCGCAGTGTTCCCGCACGGTTTGCGGATATGGACGCCCGCGCTCTCTCCACTGAGGATCTGCTGCTCCATCTTTGCTTGCACGCGACCTACCAGCATTATCTCAAGCTTGGACTGAGAGGCATGTTTGACCTTGCGCTGGTTCTCCAAAAAGAGGCAGAACGTATTGACTGGGACAAGCTAAGTAGAACTGCGCGTGACTGGGGCGTAGAAAAAATCGCTGCCCTGAGTCTCGCCTTGCTGCAGGAAATTGACTGGGTTCAGCTGCCTGATAAGCTTCCTGATGGACTAAAGCCTGCGGCACTAGACGCTGAGTTCGTAACACAGGCCAAATCTTTGTTTCTTCTGGAGAATCACAATCCATCTGCGCTGACACCAGACCTTGCCGAACTCTCCGCGAGTGAAAGCCTGCTTGAAAAAGGAAATCTGATCCTCCGCCGCATTTTTTTACCCAAAGCTGTCATAGCCCGGCTTTACAACATCAATCCGCGCTCTCCTGGCATAGTTCTGGGATACTTTCGCAGGGTGTTCGATCTCGTTCAGCAACATGGCGGCACCTTCACAAAACTGTTCAATTCAGATCAGGAACTCACTCAAAACATGGAACAGGAAAAGATCCGGTATCAAATACATCAATGGTTAACGAGTAGATAGAGAGGCAAGATGAAACGAAATGTGTGGTTTTCTTTATTGTTCGCGGTGATTCTCCTGGTAACTATTGCCGGCGACCGCAGCGCGAGGGCGGCAGAAACTGGAGCCGCCGACGCACCAGCCTGCGTGAATGGGCAAGCGGAAGAACGACAGGTTTTCCGTGTGTATTACCAATCCACTGAGGATATCACCAGGCTCAAATCCTACGACCTTTTTGAGTTTAACAACAAACAAGAAAAGTACGTGCTGGTGGCCGCAAGCGCGTCAGAAATCGCCACCATCCAGAGCATGGGCTTTACCACTACTTTGGATGAGGAGCAAACCACGAACTTTCGCAAGCTGGATCTGCTGAAAACGCAGGGTTTGGAGACGCTCCCGCCGCCTTACAACTGTTACCGCACCGTGGAAGAACTTTTTGGATACGCAGCTGCGCTGGCTACCATCTACCCTGACCTGGCCGAGTTGATTGATGTCGGCGACTCCTGGGAGAAAAGCGTGGGCCAGCCGGACGGCTACGATATGATGGTCCTGCGCCTGACCAACGAAACCATCACCGGGGATAAGCCCAAGCTCTTCATCACCGCTTCCATCCACGCGCGCGAATACGCCCCAGCCGAGCTGGCTGCCCGCTTTGCCGGCTACCTGATTGAAAACTATAACGCCAACGCCGACGTGCACTGGCTGCTGGATTACCACGAAATCCACATTATGCTGACTGCCAACCCGGACGGCCGCAAAGAGGCTGAGGGCGGCCTTTCGTGGCGCAAGAACACCAACGAAAATTACTGCGGCGTCACCAGCAGATACCGAGGGGCAGACCTGAATCGCAATTTCAGCTTCTATTGGGGCTGCTGTGGCGGCTCAGAAGGCCAACCTTGCGCTGAGACATACCGCGGTCCCTCGGCTGCTTCGGAACCGGAGACCCAGGCGATTCAAAATTACATGCTAACCATCTTCCCGGATCAGCGTGGGGACCCGCTCAACTCCCCTGCCCCGGAAGACGCGACCGGCGTGTATATTGATTTGCACAGCTATTCACGCTTGGTATTGTGGTCCTGGGGCTTTACCACTTCCGCAGCCCCAAATGGGACTGACCTGCAGACACTCGGTCGAAAGTTTGCTTTTTTTAATGACTATGAACCAACCCCATCCTGGCGCCTTTACATCACCGATGGGAGCACCGAGGATTATGCCTATGGGCAGCTGGGCGTAGCCGGTTACTGCATCGAAGTCGGGGACGCGTTCTTTGAAAGCTGCAGCACCTTTGAATTCGACATCCTGCCCGGCAACCTGCCCGCTTTGATTTATGCCGCGAAGACTGCCCGCACGCCCTACATGACCCCTGCCGGTCCAGATTCCATCAACCTGGCTCTTAGCCAAAGCACCGTGCCTGCCGGCACTATTGTCAGCCTTACCGGTCAGGTGAATGACACGCGCTACCGCAGCGCTGAAAACGATCCGTCTGAACCGTCTCAGGCTATCGCCGCGGCGGAATACGCCGTGGACGTTCCTTACTGGCAGGCAGGCTACGCACCCGTCGCGCTTTCCCCCGCGGACGGCAATTTTAACTCCAGCTCGGAGAACGTGACCGTGAGTATCGACACTACCGGTTGGGCAGCTGGCCAGCACATCCTGTTTGTGCGCGGCCGGGACGCCAACAATAATTGGGGCGCGGTTAGCGCTGTGTTCCTTACAATCCAAGGGCCGGTAAACATACCCCCTGTCGCGGACGCGCAGACGCTCAAGACCTGGCGCAACCAACCATTGAGCATCACGCTCACCGGTTCAGACGCGGATGGCAACTCCCTTGGCTTTGAGGTCGTTCTGGACCCCAGCCACGGCGAGCTCTCCGGAGACGCTCCAAATTTGGTTTACACACCGGATCCGGGTTACATCGGCCCGGACAGCTTTAGCTTTAGAGCCTGGGACGGTGTCGCGTACTCAACCCCAGCCGTTGTCAGTATCGAGATAGAAATGCCGCTATTCTTACCCATTCTCGTCAAGTAAGCGCATTTGTCAGACAGACCTGCCCGGGAGTACCTGGGCAGGTTTTTGGTTGGTTTACACTGTGGGCTTAAAAGCATATAATTCAAGCTGCGCAAGAATATTGGCTTGCTTGTTTACGCTAACTGATAAGTGGACTTGGTGCTTTTTTATTGGATGCTGGGCGGGTTTTTCCACGTTAGGCTGAGTAGGGCTGTCCTGTCAAAAAATGAATACATCCAACCCGAGGTGGGACAAATTTCATTAACTGGTCGTTTGTGATCAGCAGGTAAATGGAGAAAGTTTATGGACATTAAGCAATTTTTCGTAGCGGCAAAGCGCTGGTTGTGGTTCCTGATATTGGGCACTTTTCTGGGCGCTGCCGGGGGATATTTCTTTAGCAGCCGACAAACTCCGGTTTACCAGGCATCCACCCGTTTTGTAGTCCTGCGAGCGGCGCAAACCACCTATGACTACTATTCATATCTGGATAGCCAACAACTGATTTCCACCTACGCGCAGCTGCTCTCCACGGAGAGCTTGTTAGCCCAGGCCTCTCAGGAACTGGGTTTTCCCGTCAGAAAAGGACAAGCTACGGCCGCGCAAATAAACGATACGCAATTTGTGCAGCTAACAGTAAAGGATACCGATGCAGAAAAAGCTGCCCTAATCGCGAATGGTCTGGTCAAGGTGCTGATAGACCAAAACGAGCAGCTTCAATCGGTGCGTTACATCAGCGCGGAACAGAACCTGCAAAACCGCATCGATGAAGCGCAGCAGCAAATCAGCATTCTGCAAAATCAAATTAACGAAATCTCCTCAGCCACGGTAGAAACCCAGCTGCAAAGCGTGCAAACGCAGATTGACGACCTGCAGTCTCAGGTTACCACTCTGAACACAGAGATCGCCAAAATTGATCCAAAAACAGCCACTGATGAACAAATCGGTCTCCTGGCAGACTACCAGGCTCAGCTCGATCAGCTTACGCCTGTTCTCTCGCTTTATCAACAGATTTACACCAATTTGGTCGTCTTAAAAACGCCTTCCCAAAGCGACGCGAGCACCACCACGCAGCTCTCCCAACTTAGAACCACGCTCGAGCTCTATCAACAAATCTACATTAGCAGCATCGGCAGCCTGGAAACGCTGCGCCTCACCCGCGCTCAGAACACCCCCAATGTTGTCCAGGTTGAAACCGCCGTCACGCCAACCAGCCCAATCTCCCCAAAACCGATGCAGAGCGCTCTGCTGGCTGGCGGAATCGGGCTGCTGGTTACAGCGGGCATAGCCTTCCTGGTGGAATTCCTGGATGACACCATCAAGACGCCGGATGAGGTAAAAGAGCTGTTGGATTTGCCAGTTATCGGTCTTATTGGCGAGCTGCGCAAGAAAAACAAAGAGGAAAAACTTGGCAATTACGTGGCGTATCATCCCCGCTCGCCTGTTTCGGAGGCCTTTAGAGCATTGCGCACCAACCTGGAATACTCCAGCATTGATTCGCCTCTGCGGAGTATCCTGGTAACCAGCGCGGGAGAATCCGAAGGAAAAACCACCGTCGCGACCAATCTGGCAATTGTTCTGGCGCAGAGCGGAAAAAAAGTCCTTCTTCTGGATTCTGACATGCGGCGGCCCAACGTCCATGCGCAATTCAATATTCACAATCGCGTTGGCCTGAGCGACCTTGTGCGCGGGAAACTTACCCAGGAGCATGTGGTCAGAACCTTACCCGAAGTAAAAAACCTGGACATCATCACCAGCGGCGGTTTGCCGCCGAACCCTGCTGAACTCCTTGGCAGCGAGCGCATGCGCAGCATTTTGGAAGAGTTAAAATCCATTTACGATGTCATCGTCCTGGATAGCCCGCCGATGCTCGTCTCAGACGCCCAAATTCTCTCGACACGCATAGACGGCCTGATTTACGTGATTGTGCCTGGCAATACGCACAACGTGGCAGCCAAACGCCCGCTGGAAGAGCTGCAGCGGATCAATGCGAACATACTGGGTGTCGTGATGAATCGAATTCCTCGAAACCGGGATTACTACTACGGCGGGTATAACTATTACTCCCCCTACAGCAGTCACAATGGTTACCATCAGAGCGGCAGCATCGAGGAAGGTTTTGAGTTGGGTCTGGGCGATGAAAAAAGCGCAGCCGCCCAGGAGAAAAACAAGTAAACGAATTGGCTTTTGGGTAATTACCAGACCCAAAGACAGTCGCCAAGAATAAGAAAGCACCGATGACAATAAATGGTAGGGACCATGAAGCAGCAAGCGCCGGGCAAACAGAAAAATGCCCGTATCTCGGCCTGCCCGAGGATGCCTACTCTGTTCAGGATTACCCCTCCTTATATAATGCGTGTCATCGCCTCCAACAAACTGCGATTCCCACACCTTCCCACCAGGCTAATTGCTGCCTGACACCCAATTACTCACAGTGCCCTTTTTTTAGCGCGGACCCGAGCCAAAAGATGCCGCCTGAGTTAACTTTTAAGCAGGCAGCAGTTCCAGGAAAATCCTTGGGTTGGGCGGCGCTTGGTTTGGCGCTGGTGGTCGGCTTATTGCTTCTTTTCCTCCTGCTGGGCAAGCCTTGGAAAGCCGCGCAGCCTTCCAGCCCCGCCAAAGCTGCCGCGCCCACCTCAACTGCGGTCCCTTTCCTGATTATCAGGGATGCTAGCTCTACTCCCGCGATCACGCCTACAGTACCCGCTCCTACTCACACCCCAGAGCCCGCATTCACTCCAACGCCAGAAGTTACCCGCGCGGCGCACACGCTTGATGCGGTAATTGGAAAGCAGGATCAGTTTATCGTTCATCGGGTTAGCTCCGGGGAGAGCATCCAATTATTTGCCACTTTGAACAAAACTACGCCGGATGTGATTAAATCGCTGAATTACAACCTTGTGGTGCCCATCTGGGTGGATTCCATCATTGTGATACCGCTTAATCGCACAGACCCAGGCGATTTGCCCGCATTTGAACCTTACGGCATCGCGGATAAAGGACAGACCTTGCGGGATATCGCGGAAAAATTTAATGTGGACCTGGAAACCATTGCCCGTTACAACGACCTGCTCGCCGAAGATTTCTTGGAACCTGGAGAGTGGGTGCTCATTCCTCGGGAAAGAACGTATTGGTATCGTTACTAAATTTGAAAGAAACGTTATGCCCGGCTTGCTTTTTGTGTGTACAGCTAATCGCTTTCGTTCTCCGCTAGCGCAGGTGATTTTTAAGGAACGGCTGCGCAAGACGGCTGACGCTGCCGACTGGCGCGTGGAAAGCGCTGCCACCTGGGGA
>JAAZPN010000193.1 GCA_012797215.1 Chloroflexota bacterium
CTGGGCGAGCCGATGCACCTGCGCGACGCGAATGGACACGTGTTTACCGGCGTGGCAACCGCCCTGACCGATGAGACTGTGGAGCTGGATCTGAACCACCCGATGGCTGGTAAAGACCTGCAATTCACGGTGACCATCCTCGACATTCGCCCCGCAACCGAGCTTGAAGTCCAGAATGGGCACCTCGGTCACTCGTGCGAAAGCTGCGGTGACGGCTGCTCCGACGGCTGCTGCGGTTAAGCCGGTCAACGAAACCAATCAAAAACGCTGCGCTCATTGAAGCGCAGCGTTTTTTGTACAAGAAGCTATCTTTCAGCCGGCCGCCAGCTCGCAGATCTTGACAATTACCTGGCTGGCTTTTTCCAGCGCGGAAACCGGCACAAATTCGTATCGTCCGTGCATATTATGCCCCCCCGCAAAGAGATTAGGGGTCGGCAGCCCCATATAAGAAAGCCGGCTGCCGTCTGTGCCACCCCGCACCGGAATCACTCGCGGCTCGATGCCTACAGCTTCGTAAGCCGCACGCGCGACTGCCAGAATCTGCGGGTGCGGGTCAATCATCTTTTTCATATTGTAGTACTGGTCCTTTAGCGCCACCTCAACAACTGGCTCACCATATTTACGGTTGAGGAATTCTGCCGCGCTTTGCAGAAATGCTTTGCGCTTTTCAAAGCTCTGCTCATCATGATCCCGGATAATGTAATCCATCTGGGCAAGCTCAACCCCTCCGCTCATTTGCGTAAGGTGATAAAAGCCTTCAGATTTTTCGGTATGTTCCGGGCGGTCAAAAACGGGCAGCAGCGCGTTGTATTCCATTGCGATGATGAGCGCGTTCAGCATTACGCCCTTGGCTGTGCCCGGGTGCACGTTGCGCCCGCGAATAATCACTTTGGCGCCGGCGGCGTTGAAGGTTTCGATTTCCAACTCCCCCACTTCCCCACCGTCAACCGTGAACGCGAAATCCGCGCCAAAGGCGACCACGTCGAAGTGGTCCACGCCCGCTCCCACCTCCTCGTCGGGGGTGAATGCCACCCGGACTTTCCCGTGTGGGATTTCCGGATGGGCAGCCAGATACGCCAGCGACGTCATGATTTCGGCTATACCCGCTTTGTCATCCGCCCCAAGCAGGCTGGTGCCGTCCGTGGTCACCAGGCTTTCACCACGGTACTTTAAAAGGTCTGGGAAGCGCTGCGGCGATAGGATAATCTTTTCGTTTGCGTTCAGCACAATATCTCCGCCGTCGTAGTTTTCCACAATCTGCGGCCGCACATCCTTGCCGTTAAAGTCCGGGCTGGTATCCACATGCGCCAAAAAACCAATCACCGGGGCGGGAGCGCTGGTTGTAGCTTCCAGGGTAGCGGTCACGTACCCGTATTGGTCCATGGCCACATCGCGCAAGCCAATCTGGCGCAGTTCATCCGCCAGCAAGCGCAGCAATTCCAACTGCTTGGCCGTACTCGGGTAGGTCTCCGAATCCCGCGCGGATTCCGTATCAATCTTAACGTAGCGCAAAAAACGCTCCAGCACATCAGACATAAAGGTCCCTCCAGCAAATTTGGTGATACTCTGGGTGGATTTTATCACGCGCTCGCGCAGTGGGCTTTTTTAAATGTATAATCGGTCTCCAGAAGCACACTGGTATTAAACATTATCATCTTTCTGGAAAAGCTAATGGCAAAACAAGTCAAAAAAGCCCAAAAATCTAAATCGTATCGGCTGCTCTTCGCGTTGGCGGCGCTGGCGCTCTTCCTGATCATCATGCGTCTGCGCATCCCAGAATATCAGTCCATTCCTGAAAAGCTTTGGCCGAGCGCCGCGGTCAAAGTGATTGCCGCGTACCCGCGCGACCCTAATTCTTTTACACAAGGCTTGATCTACGCGGACGGCGTGTTGTACGAAAGCGCGGGCTTGTACGGCCAGTCCACGCTGCGCAAGCTGGAACTCCAGACCGGCGTCGTTCTGTTGGAAGAACGGCTGGAGGAGCAATACTTCGCGGAAGGCCTAACGCTGCTGGACGGCCTTCTGTATCAACTGACCTGGAAGGAAAACAAGGGGTTTATTTACGACCCAGTAGATTTAAGCCTGCAAGGGACGTTCACCTATGCCACGGAAGGTTGGGGTCTGACCACGGACGGCAGCAGCTTAATCCTGTCGGACGGCAGCGCAAACCTGTATTTCATCAATCCGCAGACCATGCAAACCACGCGCGTTCTGCCAGTTACGAAAGATGGCGCGCCGCTTGAAAAGTTGAACGAACTGGAATATATCCGCGGCGAAATTTACGCTAACATCTGGTTCCAGGACATCATCGTGCGCATCGACCCTCAATCTGGCGAGGTTCTAGGCGTGATTGACTGCTCCATGCTGCGGGAAGGCGAAGACGCCCCCCTGCCCAAAGACGTCCTGAACGGCATCGCGTACGACGCGGCAACAGACCGCCTCTTCATCACTGGCAAGAATTGGTCCTGGATTTACGAAGTGTCTTTGGAAAAAGCGAAAACGCCCTGAGGCTCTAGGCGCTGCTGACCCGCGAGCGCAAGACCTCCAAACGCGCCCGCATCAGACCGGGGAGGGTATCCAGGACGTAGTAGGGTCCAAAACCTTCCATGCAGACCGCCGCGGTCACGTTACCACACAGAGCGGCTTCAACAGCGTCATAGTTCTTGCGGTAATTCAGCAAAAAAGCCCCGTCAAATGCATCCAGCATGCCCGTGGGGTCAATGGTTTTTGCAGGATAAGCCGGAATGACCCAACGTTTATGCCCCATGCGGTCATAGAGACGCACAGAGCCGTCGGGGAGATGCACCAGCACAAATTCAGGCCCGTACTGCGCCAGCGTTTC
>JAAZPN010000194.1 GCA_012797215.1 Chloroflexota bacterium
CACGGCCATTGCCCCCTTTGATTTCCAGCGCTCAAAAAACAAAATGATTAACAGCGCGATTGTCAGCCCCATTAATCCTGTTCCATCGTGCTCCATCACCGCAGGGGTATGAAATCCGTTGCCATACGCGAACGGGAAGGGGAATGGACCGCCGCCCTCAATGGCCCAGGGTTTGGAGAGCGCAAGTTTTAAGCTGCTGTCCGTTGCCAGTCCGGAGCCAATCATCGTCACGCGCTCGGAAATGGCCGAGAGCAACCTGCCTGGCAGGAACAGCAAAAGCCAACGCGTCCCGCCAGCCAAGGCGGTAAACAGCGCTGTGAAAACTCCGCCCGCGCTGCTGCGGGTCAGCCGCTGCCCCAACAAAAACGCGTAAAGGATTGCGAGGCTGAAAAAAATTGCACGGGAGAGGTCTAAAGCCGTCCATGGTTGCAGGCCGCCAACGCGCATCCACTGCGCGGAATTTAGCAGGAGTAAGTAGTGATAATCGAAGCTGAGCGCGGGGTTGAGTGGAAAACGTGGTGG
Organism: Chloroflexota bacterium; assembly: GCA_012797215.1. The sequence continues at coordinate 523 of JAAZPN010000194.1, forward strand.
GATTCCGCCGGAGGCGAGCATGGAAGTCACCGGCAAGTTCTGATAATCATCAAAAATTGCCAGGCCGCGTCCAATCATGAAGAAGGCGTAGAGCAGAACAAAGAATGCAAGCCACTGCCCCAGCGGGAAATGCAGAGCTTCGCGCGCGCTCTTCCAGGTTTTAAGGGCAAAGGTCAGGGCCAGGCCGACCGCGAATACTAGCCCCGCGCTGAGCCAAAAGGCTGGGATGGTAGCCAGCAGCCTGCCGGTCAGGTTGGCGAGCCAGACCTGCAGCACAAAACCCAGACCAAGCCCAAGCAGCGTCGTCTCGTGCCGTTGGGTCTTGATGGTATTGACGAGGATCAGGAATCCACCGGTTGACCAAAGGAAGACCCAGAGGAGGACGGATAGGAGTGGGAGCAACTTTTCCATAGCTGGCGCGGCTTTCCGGTGATGCGTTATTTACGCTGATTATACAATGTCCAACCCACGTTGTGCTGCTGGACGGGCGCGGTGGCGATCTATGCAATGTAAAAAAATCGAGATGGAAGATGCGACTTTTTTTAGTTGCGTTGGAGCTGTTCTGTCCCCGTTATGATGAGCTGGCTCTTCGCCCTTGCGAAGAGAATGGTCCAGTGTGGGTTGAGCCCACCTGGACTCAGGCGCTGAGCTGGGGGTTGACTTCAGCGGCGTGGAGCCCGGCACCAATGTGCCAGGCATTGCGCGACGTGGGTTGAGCCCACTCGCGCTTAAATCTGGTCCATCGTTTGAGGAGATCGCGAAGAAATACAAGCTGTCGGATGAGCAGAAGCGGACGTACGCGCAGCGGAAAATGACAGGGGAGGCGTACTTCCGGGGTCTGAGCGCGGAAGAGCAGCGCAAGATTTTGGGACCGGCAAAGTGGCTGGCGTGGAAGGAAGGGAAGTTTGAGTTCACGCAGCTGGCGAAGAAGACCTACAGCCCTGTGTGGGGGGCGGGCAGGGGAGCGAAGAGTCTGAAGGAGCTGCTGGGGGCGGATGAGGCGGCAAAGTATATCAGACTTTCACAATGGAACCGAAGCACGAATTGGGAGAAGGTGGATCAAAAAACCGTAGCTGATCTACTGCCAAAAGTCGCTGTTGTAAAGAATTCAATCTTGCCAAAACCTGTGTCAGGAAAGTTTTTTGTTCCTGGTGTCGGTTCGATTGATCTTTTAGTGCCGGCCGGGGTAGACTTGGTCAATGTACGAGTTATTGCAGGTAATATGACTGCTACACCTTTTCGTACAGCGTCAACCTGGGCAGAAAAAATTGGAGGCAGTCCGGGCGACTGGCAAAAGCTTGTTGGTATTGTCGATGGAAAGTATTACACATACGAGATTCATTGGGTCCAGCATAATGATGTAAAATATGATCTGAAGATAAAGCGGAGCACACGACGATGAAGCTAAAGTACATTGGACCGAGTTTTGGCGTAGAAAGCCTTACCGATGGAAAGGTATATATTTGCTTAGGTTTCGAAGACGGCTTATTGCGCATCGTTGATGATAGCGAAGAGGATTATCTTTATTCAGTTATACCCGGGCCCTGGGACGACCAGACTATCCGTGGACGCTGGGAAGTGGTCGAAGACGACGAAGATAGAACGTTGACTAAGCTGTTTGAAGATGTGCGTATTTCTCTTGAAAATGAAGCGCGAATCGGAATAA
>JAAZPN010000195.1 GCA_012797215.1 Chloroflexota bacterium
CAGTCCCGGAGGTCTGGTCAAAGCCGATCCAGTAGTCATCGGCAACGTAGGCGGTTGAAATAGTCAGAGCGGCGGGAACTCCAGCAGCAGTGACAACCGTTCCGGCAAAACTGCCGATGGTGCCATTGACTGCCGGGGTGCCGACATCGGTCAAAGTCACCAGCTGACCGCCAATGGCGGTGCCGGCACCTGGTCCCACAAGGTGGGCTTCCAGAACGGTGATGCCGCCGTACCCGTTGGGGACTTTCACCAGGGGCAGGTGGGTATCGCCCTTATAGGAACCGAGCGAAAGTGTCGCGATATGAACGTCAGTCATTTCAGTTCTCCTTATGAAGTCGGAGCGGTGGCAGCGAAGGTCATCTTGACGCCCAAAGCAGGACGCCAGCCACCATGCGCATACACGGCGGACATATTGAACTCGGTGCCGCGCCGAGAGGCGTTGCGCTCGGCTTCCACTTTGATGCCGCGCCGCCAGTCAATTGCCAGGGCAGTCGCAGGGAACACACCGCTGGTAAAGTCAGAGTTGGTATCAGCAGCTGCGAACACCTGGTAGATGGGAACACCCATGAAGGTGGCAACCCAGCCGGTGCGGGTGATTTCCTCGGTCACACCAGGAGCCTGTGCCAGCGAAGAACCCGCAACGGATGCGGCTTTCGCAAGCACAGCCCACTGGTAGCCGTGAATCACGCAGGACAGCGGGACATTCGGGTTCTTGTTGGCGTTGCGTGCCTGTGCGATGGCAGCCGAGACGTGGCCCCAGGTGATGGCGGAGCCGGACGCGCCGATGGTACCACCGGAGAGGCTGGACAAGTCCCCGCACAAGTCGGATTCGACTTTTGCCAGGGCTGCCAGTGCCAGGTCGGTCTTTGCGTCAGCGATGATGTTTTCCGGCAGTTCGCTCTCCGCCCGAAGATCGGAAACGAAGTACTGCAAACCAATTTCACCAGGGGTGAGGGTTTGATCTGCGGTTGGCTTGAACGTAGTGGAATTCAGGTCTGTGTCTTCATCAATTGCGACAGCAGTGTTGCTACTGTAGTAGTAACCCACGCGCGGATTTCCACCGGACGAGTCCTGAAAGACTTTGATGAGACGCTGCATCGTGCCGCCCTCACGGACGGCAAAATACGCGTCTTCCTGAATGTTGTTAGCGATAGCAGTTAAATCGCTATAAAGGTTGAGTGATGGCATGTTTTTACTCCTTGCCAGTTAAAATGCGCCGGAGCCGTTGATCTCGTGGTTCCGCTGGCTGGGTTGCAGCCCCCGGATTGGTGACAATGCCCGGCGATGGTTTGTTTGCAACAGGTTTGGGTAGTGCTTCCAGCATGGATTTCGCATCCGCTTCCATTTCCTCCGGTGTCTCACCGTGAATCCGGTCAGCCAATGCTGGGGGCAAACCCACGCTGGCAGCGACTTCTCGCCGCATCTGTGCCAGTGTTTGGTTCTTGACTTGCGCTTCGAGTTCTGCCAGGCGTTTGTTGGCTTTATCCAGTTCGGACATTTCCGCTTCCTCGCGCTTGCGCTTTTCCGCTTCCAATTCGTCCGCAGTCTTGGCGCGCTTGGTAAGTTCCCGGTTCTCTTTGCGCAGTTTTTCGATAAGAGCCATCGCCCGGTCACGGTCAAATTCTTCAGGCGCGGCTTGTTCGGCTGCCGTCTCGGTAGCCTGTTCCACTGTCTCGGTGGATTGTGTTACTTTTACTTCTTCGGTCATCTCGACTCCTTAAACAAAAACGGCGGCGGCTTGAGAGGATTGATTTTCCTCGCAAGCCACCGCCTGAATTGGCGTTTGCCGCCCTTCCTGTACGGTATGCGTCTCGCCTTCCGTATAGTGTTATTTGACTGTTGTTATGATAGCACGTTTCTGCTGTTTATACAACTACCCCGGCATCTTCTTTTTCGTCCCGCAGCGGCGTTCTATCGCCGCTACGATTGCCAGTAATGCCGCCCGGATCGCCAGCCAGAAAAGGCCGAGCCGGAGCGACCAGAACCGGTAGACATGCG
>JAAZPN010000018.1 GCA_012797215.1 Chloroflexota bacterium
CCTACCGCCGCTACAGCGACCTGCGCTATTACAAGGGTGTGGAGTACGTGGATATCGTGAAAGCGCTTGCTCGCCGGCGCGCGGCTGAGCTTTTCGCCGCCAACGCGTTAACCGCGGATGACCTATGGGTAAACGTACAGCCCCTCTCGGGCGCGCCCGCCAACAACGCGGTCTACACCGCCCTGATTAAACCAGGCGACACAATCATGGGCATGGACCTGCTGCACGGCGGCCACCTGACCCACGGCTCCCCGGTCAACCGTTCGGGCTTGTTCTACAACGCGGTGCACTACACGGTCAATCCCCAGACGGAACGCCTGGATTACGACATGATTGCCGACCTGGCGCGGGAAACCAAACCAAAAATCATCGTGGCTGGGTACTCATCCTACCCCTGGATTCCGGATTGGGAAAAATTCAAACAAATCGCGCAGAGCGTCGGCGCTTACTTGTTGGCAGATGTTTCCCACATTTCCGGTCTTATCGCCGCGAAAGTTTGCGCCTCTCCGGTTGGCATTGCCGACGTGGTCACGTTTACCACGCATAAGACCCTTTGCGGTCCGCGCGGCGCCGTGATTATCACCCACGATAAAGAGCTCGGCGAGAAGTTCGATAAAGGCGTCTTCCCCGGCGAGCAAGGCGGTCCGCATATCAATACCATTGCCGCGATGGCGCTCACCTTTGAACTCGCGCAGCGAGAGGAATTCCTGCAGCTGCAGCAGCAAACCCTGAAGAATGCCTCCGCGCTGGCTGCCGCCTTCCAGAAGAACGGCGTCCGGGTTCCTTATAACGGCACAGACAGCCACCTGACCCTGATTGACTGCAAGTCTTTCCGCGGACCGGAAGGCGTTCCGCTCAATGGCGACCTGGCTGCCCGCATTCTGGATTTGGTCGGGATTGTTGTGAACCGCAACACCATCCCGGGCGACCGGTCCGCCCTTTCAGCCAGCGGCGTGCGCTTTGGCACCACCTGGCTCACCCAACGCGGGTTTGTGGAATCGGACCTTGAGACTATCGCCGAACAGATTACCACGCTTTTCCGCGGCACCTCTCCATACCTCATGTGCGCGCAGAACGGTAAAAAGACCCGCGCGAAGGTTAATTTCGAGACCTTGATGAAGGTTAGCATGGCTATCCGCGACCTGGCAGATTCCAAGCCCAGCATGGACCACAGTCCAAAGCGCGAAAGCCTGCCCCACTATGCATACCTGGATGACCAATACCCAGGTACACACGCCGCCTTCAAGATTTATGGCGAGAAGGTGCGCTCATTCCTTACCAACACCCTCACCAGCGATATCGAAGCGCTGGACCCCGGGCAGTCCCAACCCACCTTTATGCACACCACGCTTGGGGATGTGGAAGGCGTTTTGACCTGTGAAAGCCCGGATAGTTTTATTCTGACAGTTCCCGCTTCGAAAGGCGGCTTGACCTCCACCTGGCTGGCGGGAATTTCCTCTGCCTTTGTTTGGTACGATGCCGACATGTGCCACCGCATTCCGGGGCCGGTGGGCTTGCTCCACGCCAAACCTGTAGAAGCGCTTCCGCAGGGAGAACCGGTATGCGTGGACAAGCCGTATTATGTAGGCATGCCAGCCACCGTGAACAAACCCGCTCTGCCAGAATTTGTCTGGCAGGAACCTGAAAACCCGGCCAACAAGCGCACCGTCCTGTACGAAACGCATCAGGCGCTGGGCGCACGGATTGTGCCTTTTGCTGGTTGGGAAATGCCGGTGTGGTATTCCTCGATACTCGAGGAGCATAATGCCGTCCGAACCGCCGCGGGTCTGTTTGACGTCACGCATATGGGCGTTTTCCAGGCGGAAGGCCCGGACGCCGCGCTGTTCCTGGATTCAGTCTGCGCGAACGA
>JAAZPN010000196.1 GCA_012797215.1 Chloroflexota bacterium
GAGGGCTTTCGCCCTCTTTTTTTGTGTTGAGTAGTTTACGCGGAATCCCTGGTGATATCCGCGCCCAGCGCTTTAAGCTTTTCGTCGATACGTTCGTAACCCCGCTCAATTTGCGTAATATTGCGTATAGTTGAAGTGCCATTCGCCGAGAGCGCCGCCAGAACCAGCGCGATTCCCGCGCGAATATCCGGGCTATCCAGCTTCTCGCCGTTCAAGCGGGTGGGTCCCTGAACAATGCAGCGGTGCGGGTCACACAGGACAATTTGCGCGCCCATTGAAACGAGCTTGTCCGTGAAGAACATGCGGCTGGGGTACATCCAGTCGTGGAAGAGAATACTACCGGTGGATTGCGTCGCGATGACAATCGCGATGCTCATCAGGTCTGTTGGGAAGGCAGGCCAGGGCATCACGCTGATTTCGGGGATGGCATTGCCCAGGTCCGGCTCTATGACCAGACGCTGATTCGCGCCAACAAGAATGTCATTCCCGACGAAGTCAAAATCCACTCCCAGACGACGCAGCACAAGCCTGATCATACCGAGATGTTCAACGCCAGCATCTTTAATGCGGATTTCGCCGTGGGTCACCACCGCGGCGCCCACAAAGCTGATTACCTCGAGATAATCCGGACCGACCGTGAACTCTCCGCCGCCCAGTTCCTTCACACCGTCTATGACCAGCGTGTTAGAACCGATGTTTTTTATGTCGGCGCCAAGGATGTTCAGCAAGTGGCAGAGCTCCTGTATATGCGGTTCTGAGGCGGCGTTGCGAAGGATTGTGCGACCTTCTGCTTTGGAGGCCGCCATGATGGCGTTTTCAGTGGCCGTAACGCTGGCTTCGTCCAACAGGATATCCGCCCCGACAAGTTTTGGCGCGGAGAATTGAAAAGTTCCATTGTACGTGAACGTTGCGCCTAATTTGCTTAATGCCAGAATGTGCGTGTCTACGCGACGCCGCCCAATCACATCGCCACCGGGCGGAGGCAGTATGAGACCACCTGAACGCGCGACCATTGGTCCAGCCAACAAAATGGACGCGCGTATCTGCCGGCAGATATCCGGGTCAAGGTCCGAGGGGTGCACTTCTTTGGCATGCAGCTCGTAAGATGAACTCTCACCAATCTGACGAATTTTTACGCCGAGGCTTTCAAGCAGGCGGCGCATCGTGCGGGTATCGGTAATATCCGGCAAATTGTGAAGCACAACCGGCTCTTCCGTCAAAAGACAGGAAGCCATCAAAGGGAGGGCAGCATTCTTGTTTCCCGAAGGACGCATCGTGCCTGAGAGCGGTTTTCCCCCGCGAATGATGAACTTATCCATAAAAGTCTCCTTTTCTGCCTGCGATTATGGCTGAATGGGTCCGGAGGCGGCTACGCTTTCCGGCACCGAAGCTTTGTACTTTTTGAAGTTTTCAGTAAATTTCTCTGCCAGGGCGAGCGCGTCGCGTTGGTAAGCCTGCGCGTCAGCCCAGGATTGCTCCGGGTTAAGCACGGATTCTGGTACGCCAGCAACTTCATCTGGTATGTAAACACGAAATATTGGGTGTACATGCGTTGGGGCATCATTCAGGCTTCCGCTCAGCACGGCGCTGATCATGGCACGGGTAAGCGGCAGCGCGATGCGCTTGCCAACCCCAAAACCTCCACCGGACCAGCCTGTATTCAACAGCCAGACCTTGGTGTGGTGTTTCTCCAATTTCTCGGCCAACAAGTTCGCGTAAATCGCGGGTTTGAGCGGCAAGAACGGCGCTCCAAAGCAGGTGGAAAAGGTCGCCTCTGGTTTTTCTCCTAGTCCGCGTTCCGTTCCAGCCAATTTGGAGGTGTAACCGCTGAGGAAGTAATACATCGCCTGGTCGGTGTTCAGCCGCGCAAGAGGCGGTAGTACGCCGAACGCGTCCGCGGTCAGGAAGAAAATATGCTCGGGATGATCACCCATACCGGAAGGCTCATAGTTTGGAATGTAGTGCAGCGGGTAAGCTGCTCTGGTGTTTTCTGTTATCTCGCTGCTGTCAAAATCCGGAGCGCGATCCGGTCCAAGCGGAACGTTTTCTATCAGACAGCCAAATCGGTTAATCGCCGACCATACCAAGGGTTCATAATCAGGATTGATTCGGATAGTTTTCGCGTAGCAGCCACCTTCAAAATTGAAGATGGTCTTCTCGCCCCAACCATGTTCGTCATCCCCAATTAATGCCCTTTCCGGGTCGGAAGATAAGGTCGTCTTGCCAGTTCCGCTAAGGCCGAAGAAAAGCGCGGTTTCTTCGCGTCGGCCTTCGTTGGCTGAACAGTGCAGGGAGAGAACTCCACGTTTGGGAAGCACATAATTCATGTAGGTGAAGACAGATTTTTTAATTTCGCCCGCGTAGGAAGTGTTCCCAATCAGAACCATTTTCTCGTCAAAATTCATAATGACAAAAGCTGGTGAACGCAAACTGTCAGCCTGGGGATCTCCCGCGAAACTGGTCGCGGCAATGATGGTCAGGTCCGGTTCTGCGAAGGGTGTTTCTTCAAGGGGCTGGATAAACATGTTGGAGGCAGCCAGGTTCTGCCAGGCAAGGTCGGTAATCACTCGAATGCGCGCCTTTTGGGTGGGATCCGCGCCGGCAATTACATCACGAATGTACAGCTTGCGTGTTTCCATGTGGGCGGCAATTTTTGCTTTTAATCTGGCATAAACCTGGTTTTCCATCCCTTGTGTGCCAGAGGCAAACCAAAGGTCTGGATCCCCATTGTTTACCAGGTACTTATCGTTTGGCGATCTGCCGGTGTAAGGGGAGGTGTTTACGACGAACGCGCCACTGGAAGAAAAACAGCCTTCGTGATTCTTTACTGCCTCCTCGATTAACTCAGCACGACTGCCGTTATAAAGAACATTCGCTGGGTGGTTAATGCCAAGCCTGGCAAGTCCTAAACTTAATCCTTCTGGTATCACTACGCATTCCTTTTTTTATTTATTTTTCACGCTATTTAAGCAGCGTTTCAAGCGCGGGTTTTCCATAGACCGACGACGAGCAATCCTGCAGCATGACAACCGGATAAAAACCACGGGATACCGCGCCTTTAATCCAGGCGTTAGCGCGCAATACAGGCCAATAGGATTGGTAGAAGTAGTTTTGTCTTTCCAGATCGACATCCTGAGATGGACACGCCCCGTCAGATGGGCTGCGCAAGCAGTCAGCGTTGTTGCAGCTAAAACTCTCGGCGCTGGCAGAGGGAGCATTCAAGCCAACGTAGACCGGCAAGCCCGAAGCATCGCGAAATTCCGCGAGGGTATCTTCAACAAAACCTGTGGCTGTGTTGGCATCGTAGTAATCATAACTTTCACCTGGAATTTGGAGTTGGATGTAGAAACCATCCACCTCAGTGTAGAAATTATGCAAAGGCAGTTCCTGGTCCTGTGTTGGCACAGCCCAGAGAACCTCGCCGCTGTAGTAGGTATTTACCTTGCGCAGCAGTTCTGTCCATATCTTTTCTGAAGTTTTAGGTGTTCCTGAATTTGTCGCGGTAGTAATTAATGCGCCTGGCAAGCTGGGGCGGACTGCCGCGCCGCCGATGATCAATTGATCAACCCCAGTATTTGCTGCCAATTGCGTGTAGTTTATCACAAAGTGATCATATTCCTGATACCACTGCTGCCACCACAACGCGTTTCGCTGGCTTGATTTCCACCAAGCAGCGGAATCGGGGGAGAAAATCAGCTTCGGGTAAAGACCAACTGAAAGCCCTTGTTCTTTGGCTAGTTGAATGAGTTGCACCAAGTCCAACATCATCATGCCGCCCGCAGGATTGGGATCCAGATAAGGCAGGGAATTCTGATCAGAAACTCTCCAGGAAGGTGAAAAAATGACCCAATTCACTCCCATTTGCTTCAACTCAGGAAAAACGTTGCGATAACGGTTTAAATCTGAAGGCTGGTAAGCTTCCGTGAATTCCAAACCAAACAGCTGTTCGGTTTGCGCGGCAGTGCCGGTGGTAGGTAAGTTGGGAGTCGAAGAAGCGTCCCATAAATGCCAACTTGATACCGTGTACTGATTTTCTGGTTCAAGACCAACGGGGATGGCTGCCGAAAAGCTGGCTTCGTCATATGCCAGTTCGCACTGCTCATTGCGACAGACCCGGTATCGCATCGCAGCTGCCTCATCAGAATCTGCAAAAAGAAGGTACATCCACTCATTGGTGTTCACCGGCCACATAGGAATAGGCTGCCGCCAAACGTCGCGCGCGGAAAATTGAATCGACACGGAATCACCAGCTGGAGTATTTGGCGGAGTGAAAACTTTAATATTTACCGAAGAGCCGGCTTCATGACGCCACGTTTCAACTTTATCGGCAACAGTAACATTCTTATCTGGAACGATGAAACGCCGGAGTACAAGTTTAAACGCTTTGTCCCGCTCGGCGTTCAGCAGTCCGTCGCCCAGCGTGTATTTGTAAACCAAATCATTGCCGGCATGCAATTTCAGAGAGATGGTGTAACGTCCATCATCCATCTTAGTAAGCAGAGGCATGCGGGCGGCTAATGTGCTTTGGCCAGTTTCAAGCTTGCTGTAAACATTTCCTAACTGGTAAAGGTTCCCCGCGATTCGCACCGGCGCGCCTACGGCTTCATCCGGCAAAGAAACAACAAATTTGACGGTCACTTCAGGCAGCGCGGTCATCTCAATCACGGCAGGTGTGGAAAGATCCGCTAAGATATTCGCCTGCTGTTGGAAGAATTGATATCCGCCATCCAGAGACTGCACTGCCAGAGTATGAATACCTTCGGGAACATGGTCAAAAAAGAAACGGCCAGTCATATCCGTGAACGTCAGATATCCGGCTACCGACACAAGACAATCCGCTAAGGGCTTCTGGGTTTTTTGATCCGAGACGATGCCGGTTAATTTTCCAGCGGAGCCCTGGTACGGAAGCTCTGGCCAGGCTGCGATGCTGTCATAAATCTGTAAATTTCGCGACACTCGCGCGATGCGATAAATCACGCTGCTGCCATCCGCCGCCGCTTCAGGTTGATCAATCGGGAAAGTGCTTTGGTAGCGGTATTTCACAACTGCGCCCAAAGGCAGGAGCAAGGTACCGCTGTACCTGTTTTCGGAGATGTTGGTCAGCTCATAACGCGTGATGTTGTAATCAAGACCGCTGACTTCATCCAAAACGTTCAGAGAAAGTACAGTTTCAGGAGAATAGTTCTGCCGCAGTTCGACGTTGAAGACAACTGGCACCAACTCCATTGGCTGGACTTTGGAAGGGAATTCCAATCCCGGGTCCTGACTTATCGTTCCTTTTGGGACTACATTGAGCGCGCATCCGGCTGTCAGGCATAAAACGGTTGCGGAGAGGACAATTACGATGAGCGTTTTAACCGTCTTATGCCGCATGTGCCACCTCTACCTGGGTATCGATTTCAGCAGCGCGTCGAAATTTTCAGCAAGGCTGCCGAGTACTCCATTAATAAAACGCGGGGAGCTGTCTGTCCCGAAAGATTTCGCGAGTTCGACAGCCTCGTTAATGCCAACTTTTAAAGGGGTTTTGCGATAATAAGCAACTTCCCAAAGCGCGATTCGCAGGATATTGCGATCAATCACTGCCACTTGGTCCAAGGGCCACTCCGGAGCGTGCGCGGCAATCAACTGATCGAGACGTTCGCGGTTCTCGAAGACTCCCTGCGCGATAACTTGCGCGAAAGCATATTGGGCTTCATCAAGGTCGTTGTCGACAGCCCGATCCGCTAGCACGCTGCCCAATAGGTGGTCTGTCAGGTCCACTTCGTAAAGAGTCTGCAAGGCAGCGACGCGCGCCTTGGTTCGCGATTTCATGAGCGCCTATGCTTCGAGTTCAATATCGGTAACATGTACATTGACAGAAGCAACTTCCATGCCAACCATCTCAGAAATTGCCCTGGTTACCCGCTGTTGGACTGCTTCGGCTACTACGCGGACATTTTCGGCGCCATTTATCACGACGTAGACATCAACATAAATGATAGAGTCTTTTACAACTATCTTAACGCCCTCGGTCTCACCGTGACTGCCTCTGGCAGCGCCAGAAAAAACCGGCGCCATCGCGGTGACGCCCGGGGTAGCAAGACAGGTCAATCGTGCGATTGTGTTCAGCACTGTGGGCGCGATCGTGGTGGATCCTGAATGTTTTTCTTCCATTTTCACTCCATTACAAGGGCAGCTCAGGCGGGTTCGCCGGCTGAGATTGGGTCGGGCAAACATCCCGATAGCCAGACAGTCAACAGCGCTATTGTGTCCGTGCTGGCGTTTATCGCGGCATCCTGAGCGCGAACTAAGTCAGACAATTTTTGATATCCCATTTGCTCAGGCCAACCAATTAAAAACGCATTTTCCGGGTCGAGGTAATCTGTAGCTTGTGAATTTGTTTGAAAAGGCAATGACTCAATGACCGCGCGAACGACAGCATCGGCAGGTTTTTGCAAGGTCACCCAAGCCATGAGCATAGCTTTAATAAAACGTGATTGTTTGAGAAACACAGACTCCATGCGGCGGATGAGAACTGCCTTGGGAGCGCTGAAAGGATTTCGAAAGCCGCTAATTTTGACTTCATCCCGCACCGCGGACATGACATCGCGCCTTACCTCATCGGGCAGCGCAGACAGACCAGATACAACTCCGTCCAGGATTTCCTGACGAAACTCAGGCAGCAGGTAAACATTCAACGCAATCATCGGTTTTAAATTGTCCATATTAGCCTTCGTTTTCGGAATGGTCTTGCGTGTTCTACACCCGAGAATTTCAGAACAAGACTACTCAAGAACCAATATTAAAAAGAATCCGCGTCGTCGTCGATGTCCTCATCATCGTCATCGTCGTCGTCCCACTCCGCGCTCAGGTCGTCGGGGGTGCCCATGGCTTCCCAGTCATCCAATTCTTCTTCTTCTTCCCAATTATCAATTCCTGCTTCTTCATCGGGAGTGTAGGTCTGACAGCCAGTATCAGGGTTTAGCTCGATGGCTGCAGCAGAACAATATCGGTCGTCTAAAAAAAGACAATCTAGATAATGGCAGCGAATTTTTGGCATCAAAATCTCCTTTTTATGGGATGCTAATTTCGGATGGCATTTTACCTTATAGTCAGGCTGCCGTAAAGTAAGCCGCTTGTCAACCTGGCCGCACCCGGATGGCCTGAATAACATTTGGCAAATTCTCCAGACGCGCCAAGAGACGGCTGAGTTGGCTGATACCGCTGATTTCAAGCACGAGGTTTATTACTACCAGGTTTTGACGGTTGTTTAAGGATAAATCAATCAGACGCACTGGTTCGCTTGAGATTATCGCGGAAATATCCGTCATCAATCCCTGCCGGTCGTAAGCTTTTATCTGCAGCGGGATCGGGAAAGTTTTTTCCTCAGTTCCCCAATCTACTTTTACCAATCGTTCTTTATCTGTTACACGCAGGACGTTCGGGCAATCAGATCGATGAATCGTCGCTCCACGCCCTCTGGTGATGTAGCCGATAATCTCGTCCCCAGGCATCGGATTGCAGCAGCGCGCCATGGTAGTGGCCAGGCCTTTCAAACCCATTACAATGACGGTGTCGCTTGGTTTCGCCCTGCTTGGAATGGTCGGAACAAGTTCAATCGTCTCAGTTTCAGGAGCATGCTGGGTTTCCGCGATGCGGTTCACCAGCCTTCCAATCGGGACATCGCCGCAGCCAATTCCTACATAGAGGTCCTCAAGAGTCCGAAGGTGGAAATAATCCACAAATTCCTGTAAATCAATTTGGCCGATACCTAACCGCTTGAATTCTTTTTCAATCAATATTTTACCGTGCTCAAGGTTTTGTTCACGGTCTTGCTGTTTGAACCACTGCTTAATTTTTGAGCGTGTACGGGGGCTTTTCACTAACCCAAGGCTCGGATTTAGCCAATCGCGGCTTGGGCCTCCTCGGTTTGCTGTGAGTATTTCAATTTTATCCCCCGTTTGAAGCTGATATTCCAATGGCACCAATTTCCCGTTTACCTTAGCGACGCGGCAGCGGTGACCAACATTGGTGTGGGCCATGTATGCAAAATCTATTGGGGTGGAGCCAAATGGCAAGTCGACCACATCTCCTCTTGGAGTAATGACATACACTCTATCCCGAAAGACGTCCGCAGGTAACGCGCCAAGCTCCTCTGAATCTTCCTCTACCTCCTGGCTCCAGGAGAGTAAGTTGCGAATCAGGCTTACCTTTTGCTCGTAATCATCACTTATAAGAGTGGATTTTTCTTTGTAGCGCCAGTGCGCCGCGACGCCAAATTCAGCGTTTCGGTGCATTTCATGTGTTCGGATTTGAATTTCGAGCGGTTTGCCATCTTTGTACACCACCGTTGTATGCAAGGATTGGTAGTTGTTTGGCTTTTTTGCCGCGATGTAGTCATCAAACTCACCTGGAATAGGAGTGAACTGCATATGCATGATTCCAAGGACTTTGTAACAAGCTTCCACATCATCCACGAGGATACGCACGGCCCTTAGATCACGGATAGCATCAAAATTGCCATCTTTCCGCTGCATCTTCCGATAAATTGAGAAAATATGCTTGGGTCTGCCTGAAATTACTGATTTCACCTCGGATTTTTCGAGCAGGTTGGTCAGGTTGCTAATAATCGCGTTGATTTCTTCCTGGCGCTTCAGCCTCTGGGTAGCCAACTTTTCAGCGATCTTGCTGTACTCTTCAGGATTGACGTAACGGAACGCTAGGTCTTCCAGCTCCCACTTAATCTGCCAGATACCAAGGCGATTCGCTAAGGGAGCGTAAATTTCAAGAGTATCCTCCGCGACCCGCTTCTGCCGCTCGGGTGGCATATCCTTGAGCGTGCGCATGTTATGCAGCCGGTCAGCAAGCTTGACAATAATCACGCGGAAATCGCTTCCAATGGCCAGCAGCATCTTCCGCAAAGTTTCCACAACGTATTCCGCTTTGCGGCTATCTGTGGTTAGATCTGGAATTTGCGGACCGGTTAATTCCTCAAGGTGTTGATCCCCTCGGGACACTTGTGGAAGGCTGGTAATCATGGTTAGGTCTTCCACAAATTTCGCGATGGATTCCCCAAACTTTTCGCGGATTTGATCCAATGTGACAGTGGTGTCAAGCACAATGTCATGCAGCAAGCCTGCAATGACCAGGCTGGGTGCAACCTCGATGTCCAAAAGGATATTTGCCACGCCGACGCAGTGAGAGACGTAAGGCACGCCGGAAGCGCGCGTCTGTCCCTTGTGCGCAACCTCAGCCATCAGGTAAGCTGACTTGATAAGATCAATATCAGCGCTGGTATATGTAGCTGGAAATTTATGAAATATTTTATCGATATCCATGATGATAGGCAAAGTATGCCACAAAACCTAGAATCTATTTAAGCTTTTCAGCGCTTGTAAAGGACCGATGCAGACGCAACGATTGCAGACATGATTCCTCTGAGTCGTTCAAGCCCCCTGCAATCAGATGGGTGAGCATTTGTCCCACGCCAGGGCCTAACATGTAACCCTGACCACAGACACCGGCTGCAAGCAGGTATCCATCGACTGCCTCAGTCCTTCCAAAAATTGGTAAACCATCCGGCGTGATGGGGTAGGTGCCGCGCCAGGTTCGGCGGACGCGCAAGTTCATCAGCTTTGGCATCAGTTCAATAAGGCGTCTGGAAGCCAGGGGTAAGAATTCGCTGGTATCCTGGCAGAAGTTCCCCAATATTTGTGGACTTGGAGTAAGGCAGAAAATGATTTTGCCCGTTGGGTGTTGGTAGAAATAAAAATTGCTCGAGCCTACTCTTGGGCGAATATCCACAATCATGGGAGAAAACATGGGTCGGACCGGTTCAGTAATCCCAGCTTCATGCGCTTCTGCTTGAACTGGCAGCGGAATACCGACAAGCTCCGATATTTCCGCGGCCCAGGAACCCGCGGCGTTGATTAAATATTTGCAGGAATAGGTTCCTCGCGTCGTTGTGACGGTTTCAATCCGCTGCTTGTTTACTCCAACTTTGAGGACAGGCTCGTTAAAGTGGAACTCAGCGCCAGCATTCAGGGCATGCTTGTAGAAAGCAAAGCAGGTTTTCATTGGAGAGGCAGACCCGTCTTCCGGTGAAAAGGTCCCACCCAATAAACCTTCCATCTGAATATCGGGAATAAGGGCGCGGACCGCCTCAGCTTCAAGCCAATCGATATGTAATCCAAAGGCTTTTTGGCAGGCCAGCAGGTCCTGTAAAGTCTGCTTTACGGCTTGTTCATAGGCGACAAAGCAGTAGCCGCCGGCGCGCCACTCAATATCATCACCAAATCTCTCGCGCCAGGTGGACAAAACTTTAATACTTTCTGCGCATAGGTATATTTTTGATTCATCCGAATGCGTGGCTCGGATGCCACCAATCGCATGTTTATTCGAAGCTTGTCCAACACTTGGGAGTGTTTCCAGAACCAGCACGCGTAGGCCGGCCTGAGCCAGGTAGAAAGCGGTCGGAGTGCCAATTGAACCAGCGCCCGCGATGATGACATCATAAGAAGGGAGGGGCATCATTTCTTGCCTCCGTTCAAGTCGCCTGGAATGTTCGCGAGCAAGGAAATCGGCATCTCTACAAATACAGGTCGTATTGGGGGTTCGGTCACTTCAGAAAGAGGGATTCCCTCCTGTTGGTACATGCGCTTTACCATATTTAAACACGTTTTTCCTCCGCAGGCGCCCATGCTGACCCGTAAAATGGCCTTGATTTGATTAATATCCCGAATACCGGTGCGGATTAACGCTCGGATTTCGCCGGCTGTAACCCTCTCGCAGCGGCAAATAAAAGCGTCATCCGCTAAATCCGACGGAAATTCACCAGTTTTATCAAAGTTTCCGAGTGGTTCGGACGGAGGGATTAGGCGTATTCCTGCGATTCGGGCTGCGATTTCTGAAGGAGCCTCCACGCTGATAACCCGCGTACCGTTAAAACCCGAAAGTTTGCGAACGGAGTGAACTGGCAGGGAACTTAGCCCGGCGCCGTTTGTATCTGTGACCATGATTAAATCGCCAGGCTTGATTTGCGCTGAGTCTTGCTCGTAGGGCAGCGAAACCAAAGCTGTCCCTGTTCTTTTTCGAAAATCCACCAAAGTGATGGCAAGCCCCGGACAGATCGAGACACAGCGCAGACAGCCGAGACATGCTTCAGTTTCGTTCCTGAGGAATTCCGGCAGGGCGCGAATATCCTGTCCATTAATCTGGATCAGGTGCTTTGGGCAAATCGTTGTGCAAGGATCGCAGGGAATTTCCTGGTTGCAGTGCAGCACTGGAAAAACACCCGTGTTAAGCCTGGGCAGCTGTTCTTGGCGCAAATTTCCAGGTTTCGACTTAAGAATATTTTCCAACTCGATCCATTCAGGGGGAACTACTGTATGGCTTTTACCCAAGCGTTCGGCGATTTGCGCGCCAGCTATACGCCCAGAAAAAATCGCAGCAGAAGCTTCCGCGATTTCATAAGCGTCCCCAGCGGCGAAGACCGGCAAACCAACGTCGTCGGCTTTTTTTATGAACTCATTCACGGGATCCAGCCCTACCGCAATTAATAGCGTATCGCATTCAAACTCTCGCAGTGTATATGCGATTGGATTGAAGTCGCCATCAAGCTGCGCTATGCGAATTTTTTCCACATTCTCCGCGCCAAGCGCTGCTACCACGGTATGGGAGGTGAAAACTGGCACCCCTGAGCGCACAAGTTTATCGAGATGCACCCGATAGCCACCGCAAGCTGGGGCTGCTTCCACCAGTCCGGCTACATGAATGCCGGCCTGGATAGCGTGGTATCCTGCAATCAATCCAACATTTCCGCCGCCCACGATGAAAAGATTTTTGCATGGGCGTATCAGGTCGCGATTGACCAGGGTTTGGAAAGCCCCTGCGCCGTAGACACCTGGCAGGGTGTTTCCCGGAAATGCCAGACTGCGTTCGCGCGCGCCTGAGGAAACCAACAATACTTGTGGTTGTACCAGCACATACTGGCTGCCGGACCGGAGAATCCCAACGCTTTTATCTTCAAAAATCGCCAGTGCAGTGCTTTTTTCCCAGATTTCCACACTCGGGTAAACACGAGCCTGTGATTCCAGCTTTTTGGCAATGTCAATTCCCCTTGTGCCCGCGTAGACCGCTTGGGATGAGCCGAAAAAGCGGTGGGTTTGCAAAACAAGCTTACCGCCAAGTCGGTCTTTATCATCGACAAGCAAGACGCTGACACCCTCTTTTCCCAATTCTTGTGCTGCTGAAAGCCCGGCGGGACCGCCGCCGATAATCAAAACTTCCACCGTCTTCTTCAGTGTTGGCGCTCCGGAGGCAGGCTCTGCCAGCACTTCCGGAAGCGCAGGCAGACCTTCCGCCGGAGACACATGTATGCCGGGCTTAACCGGCGTCATGCAGGCCTTTACCGGCAGGCCATCCGCTATAACCATGCATTGCGAACACTGTCCGTTAGCGCAAAAAATCCCCTGTGGAGAATTGTCTTTTGGATGATGACCAAAAATATGAATTCCATTGGCAATAAGCGCCGAGGAAATCATTTCATCGGGTTTTGCGTTAAATTTCTGGTTATTCCAATAAAAAGTGAGGTAAGGCTCTGGCGTGATCGGTAAGATTGGGTGAGAAAAAATCCGATATTCGGTCATAGGGTCTAATTGCCAAACTCCGTATTTAGTTGTCGGCAACTATGATACCACTAAGCTGCTTACCCGAAAATTTCCAGATATTTTTTATCCAATTCAGAATCGCTCAGATGGCTGTAACGCTGAGTCACTGCAATGTTTTGATGACGGGCAAGCTCTTGCGCTAACTTTAGATTACCAGAGGCAAGCAGAACGGTGGTAACAAAATAGTGCCGGAAGGAATGTGGGGTGATAGAACCGACTGCTTCCTCGCCGACCGCCTCCTTGACGCGTTGGTTAACGATTTCACGTCCTGTAGTTGTCGAGATCGGTTTGATTTTCTTGCCACTGCCCTTGTCATGACGGGCAAAGATAGGCAGTGATGCCAACGCTTTCCCGCTGGCGCCGTCAAGTTCGGCTCTCAACCTGAGATAATCCTTGATTGCTAATAAGCTGCGGCGGGAAAAGCGCAGAACTGCTTCCCGGTTTCCTTTGCCGATGATGACTGCCCGGTATTCATCCCAATCGATATCCCCGCGGCGCAAATTACAGGCCTCGTGCACACGTAATCCTGTATCAGCAAGCGTGAGGAGAAATGCCCTGTCGCGTAAATTAATTAATTGGGCATTCGGTTCTTTGGTGTCAGCGCTATTGAGTTCTGAAGCGTATTCCAGTACCTTTTCAATCGCAATCTTGGGAAATTGAGGTAGGCGAATGCCAGGTTTGCGCGCGCGCTGCTTGATAAGCAGTCGAACGCGGGGGAGGTTGATCTCTGCCAGGTTTTCTCCAGCCAGGAATTCATAGAACCCGACGACAGCGGTCAGATAACATTGTTCCGTTGAAGGCGCCATGTCTTTCAGCGCGCGTATGATCCATATAACGGGTTCTTCTGTCAGTTTTGATACCAGCAGACTGTCCAAATCCAGTTTATGACCTGTCAGAACCTGGCTAAAAAGGGTCATCGCATTGGCATAGGTACGGGC
Source organism: Chloroflexota bacterium (assembly GCA_012797215.1). The sequence continues at coordinate 13,586 of JAAZPN010000196.1, forward strand.
TGTATTGGCGCTGCGCGAGAGGCGAACCGAGCTAAGATAACGAGAGAGCGCCTGAGTTACCGTTTCCGAAGTTTTCATACCCTTAATTATACATCCAAATCCTATGATGCTTATGATAATTATTTCCAAAAATATGATTATGCCTTATAATTAGCTGATATTGCGCATAGTAGTGCTTTTTATTAATCATTTGTTACCGTGTAGTGTTTGGACATGCAATTGCCAACCTATCATGCGGATGCGGGTGGGTAGCATAGGGATTGGGCAAACCTTACAATACGATTGAAAGATCTTTTCGCATTTCAATTTTCACGATTAGCAGGCAGCGTGTTTACTAGGCAGGCCCAGAATATAGTTTTTCAATTTGTTTCAAGGTTTATCTGTTAAACATTCGTACACACAACCACGAACAACCGTCTCAAATTCTGCTCAATCGTCCACGAATATTTTGCAAGCATGATGTGAAATTATTGTTGCTAAAAAAGGAAGCAAAACCACTTCCCTCGTGAACGGTCATCGCTGCATATAAGCTTATGATAATGATACTTATCATAACCAATAACTGAAATATTGTTGAATATATACTCCCCTGCCTGGTTTTGGGATAGAAATTGTCGGCTACCAGAAATAGCGCCTTTAGCGGCGAATGAATATTTCCCACGCGCCTTTCCAGGGCTCTCCCAGGCGGTTATTTGGGCTCACTTCCACGGAATTCAATCGCTGCCCGATTACCGCCAAATTTTGGGCTGCGGCTGTCCAATCATTAGTCTGCAGCGCAGCGGCCAAAGCGCCGCTGCTGCGCTCACACCAGGCCCACTCCTGGCGAAAACGATCCGCCTTAAGCCAGTAATCGCGCTTTTCCCAGGCGCTGGCGCTGATTTCTACGGATTCGGATATTTTTTCTAACGCCAGCACAACATACGCTGCCAAATCCCGACTTAAATCATCCAACGCCTTCTGCCGCATGAGCAGACGGATGGCCAAAACAATGGATTTACTAAATCGGTTGCGCGTGGTCGCGCCGCTTTCACTACCTTTTAGCGTGGTCATTATTCCTCTTTACAGGTAATATCAGCGTGCAATTATACTCAACTCCCCTACCCTGCGCCTGGCCAAAAAGATGCTCGCGGCAGGTATAATAGCACAATTGTTCGTAAAATCTCTTGACATAGAACAAATATTCTATATAATAAAGGCATGAGAACAGATGCCGCGTTACTCCCCTTTTCACACCCTTTGCCACCGCAGCTGCTGCTGATTATCGGCAGCCACGCCATGTCCGAAAAAATGCTGGAACTGGTTGCCACATTGGCGCTCAAACAGCGGGTAACCTTGTTGGATTGCGGCAACCGTTCCAATATGTACGCGGTTGCCCGAGCTATCCGGCCTTTCACCAGCGATCCGGTCGGCGTGATGAACAGAATCCGCCTCTCGCGCGCTTTTACCTGCTATCAGGTGCTGGCAATGCTGGAAGCCGTTTCCGCCGTCCCACCGCGCGAGCCGCTGGTGATTCTGGACCTGTTGGCGACTTTTCTGGATGAAGATGTGAAGTTGAAAGACTGCCAGCGCTTGCTCACCCGCAGCATTGCCTGCCTGGAGCGCCTCAGCCAGTCCGCGCCGGTGTTGGTAAGCCTGCGGCCTATTCCGCCCATATCGGCAGCGCGCGAATGCCTGATGGAGCAGCTGCGCGCCAGCGCCAGTGCTGCCTGGGAAGAGCCTGTCCCGCTGCCAGCCGGTTTTGGTCTGCAGCCGGCACTGTTCTAGAAAGGATGCCGATGGGCCGCACAATTGCTTCCATTACCCAAACCTGGCAGCAGGAAGAAGCCGCCCTAAAACGCTTTCAGCGCGCGCTGCGCAAAGAGGACCAGCTGCTGCTGGATGAACTGCTGGTGCTCTCCCGCCTGCACCTGGCGGAAGCCTCGTACGCGTCCAATCTGTACCCGCTGGACATGTACCTGATTGCCATCCTGCTGGAGGTGTACAAACAGCTGAAATCGCTCCAAAAGGAGATTATCCCGGAAGGCGCGGACCCCAGCATAAAGCTGGACAGCGGAAAAGAAGCGCGTTTTCTCACGCTGCTCAACGAAACTCTGGCAGTTTTAGCCCCAGAAGACCCTCCCGCCGCGGAAGCGCTGGAAGAAGTGGCAGAACCGCTTGCGTCTGCCGCGTATACCGACTTTGAAGAGGCGCCGTGAACGAGATAAGTTTTCGGGGCTGGCTGCTGGACCTGTACTTGAATCAACAGGACGGCCTGACGCTGTGGTTCATCTCTGAAACGGATGATCGCCGCGTGTGTTTCACGCAGGCTTTTCCGGTGGCGTTTTACGCTGCCGGACCGCATGAGCAGCTGCGCCTGCTGTGGAAGCGGCTGCGCAAAGAGACCTGCGTGACCGCGCTTGCGCGCCAGAAAAAGCAGGATGTGTTCGCGGCGGACCCTGTGGTAGTGCTGCGAATCGACGTTGACACGCCGGCGCACCAGGTGGAACTGTTTCATCAGCTTGAAGAGGAGTTCCAGGACCTTACCTGGTACGACTCGGACGTTACCATCAGCACGCGTTACATCAGCCGATATGGGGCTTTCCCGCTGGCGTTGTGCGAGCTCAGCGCTGACGCCCAGAACCGCATCCAATCCATTTCCGTGCTCAACAGCCGCTGGGATTTAATCCCGGACCTGCCGCCTCTGCGCGTGATGGAACTGGCTCCGGACGTTGACCCCGCGCACGGAACGCCGCGCGCGCTCAGCATGCGCTCTGACCGCTTCAGTCAGACCCTGCCGTTCACCCGGGACGGTGCTTTTTTATCCGTCCTGAACGCCGCGCTGCTGGACTATGACCCGGATATTCTCGTCACCGACTGGGGCGACAGCTGGCTGCTGCCCTTCCTGCTCAACCAGATGGAGGAGAAGGCAGCTCCTCTGGCACTCAATCGTGATGCCAGCCGGCCGGTGCGCTGGCAGAAAGAAATCACTTATTTTTCCTACGGACACATTATCTACCGTCCGGAAGAGGCACACCTGTTTGGGCGCTGCCATATTGACCGCAAATCCGCAATGATGTGGTCGGATTACAGCCTGGCAGGCACAATGGAAATGGCACGCGTAACGACCCTGCCGATTGAGAAAGCCGCGCGCGTTTCACCTGGCCAGGGCATCTCCGCTATGCAGGTCATCACCGCGCTGCAAAAGGACATCCTGGTGCCCTATCAAAAACGGCAGGTGGAAGAGTTCAAGAGCGGTATGCAGCTCATCCAGGCTGACCGCGGTGGGATGATTTACCAGCCCAAACTGGGTCTTCACAGCGATGTAGCCGAAGTAGACTTCGTCTCCATGTATCCCGCGGTAATCATCCGCGGGAATATTTCCCCTGAAATTCCTCTGCCGGATGTGCTGACGCCCGCCAGCGAAGAGTTGGGCGTGGTTCCACTCACGCTCAAACCTATCTACGAAAAACGCGTGGCGCTGAAGACCAAAACGCGTTCCTACCCACCTGACCATCCCATGGCAAAGACGCTCAAAGCGCGCTCTTCCGCGCTCAAATGGCTGCTGGTAGTTTGTTTTGGTTTTCTTGGCTACAAAAACGCTCGTTATGGACGCATTGAAGCCCATGAGGCGGTCACCAAAGGCGGACGCGAAGTGCTGATGCGCGCCAAAGAGGTGGCAGAGGAAGAGGGTTTTGAAGTGCTTCAAATGTACGTGGACGCGCTTTGGCTCAAAAAGAAAGGCTGCAGCAAACCCGAGCATTTTGAGGAAGTGATGCGTAAAATTGTGAACCGCACCGGACTTGCCATCGCGCTGGACGGCGTTTTTCGCTGGGTCGCGTTTCTCCCATCCAAGACGGACCCCCGCATCCCGATTGCTAACCGCTATTTCGGCGTGTTCCAGAGTGGGGAAATCAAAGTGCGCGGATTGGAAGCCCGCCGCAGGGATACCCCGCGTTGGATTGGGCAGGTACAGACAGAAATGATTAGCTGCCTTGGTCAGGCCCGGACGCGGTCAGAGCTGCCAAACGCATTGAAATCCGCTTTACGGTTTTATCAGGACGCGCTGGAAGCCCTTAAAGCCGGCCGCGTGCCGTTGGATTTGCTGGTGATCAATGGGAAGGTGAGCTACGCCCTGGATGCCTACAAAAGCGCGACTGCGGCTGTGCGCGCGGCACGGCAATTGGAAAGCGCCGGCATGCAGATCCGACCCGGGCAGCGCGTGCGTTTTCTTTTTATGGAAGGCGAACCGGACGTGCGCGCCTGGGAGTTGAGCGGGAAAGTGGATCCGCAATCGATAAATCTGGATAAATACATGGAATTGCTGGCGAAGGCCGGCGGAAGCGTGCTGCTGCCTTTTGGCATTGATCCTGAGGTGCTGATGGAATGGACACTAAAGGGTGGCGTGCAGCTGCCGTTGCCAATCCAGGTCAATGAAATGTTGAGTGTTTGATTCAACTTTTATAAGCGCTGGATAATCTACGCTGCGATTTCAGATTACTTGCGCTGTATAAGGAAATCAAAAATTCGTGTGGCAAAATTTTCTTGTCGGCGATTAAGCAACTATCCCATCCATTTTTTTTTAGATTTCTTAGGCAGTATCGAGCAAAAGTCGTTTCTGATTCTGCAGGTTTTCTTATATACTATAAGTATAAGCACCCAAAAGAATTGTTTTCTTTAAAAATCTCAGGTGCTCTCACGCGCATCGCGCTTGTCTGCTATGTAGTTAGAGTTGAAATACGGGTCATCGTACTGGTTTTTCCCTCTGGATAATGTTGTTCCAGGAGAGGATTCCGTGCTCAAAACTATCGTGTCCTTTGACAATCTGAAAATCGGAGGTGAAGAATGAACAGAAATATTATTTGCGTTTCTGTTGGTATTTTTCTTTGCGCGCTGGCCGCGCTTGCCTCCATCGATGTTGCTTCTGCTTCTCCCGCGGCACCAATAGACCAGGTTTTAGAGCAACCCGATGGTACCGGTTTCGTTGCGCGCCAATGGGGTGACGAGTGGTCTAACGGTTACGAGACCCTGGAAGGGTATACCGTTCTCCAATCGTCCTCCGGATGGTGGGTGTACGCGCAACTTTCCCCTAGCGGGGAGTTGGTTCCGATGCTGGTGGAAGGGGTGAGTGTTCCTGCAAATCACTCCGCGCCTATGGGAATCGCAAAACATCTGCGTCCTGCATCCATCCCGACCTATCCACAAATCCAAAAAGCCGCGCTGGAGAGCCAGAATATCGGTGCGCAACCTACGCTCGTATTATTGGCGAGTTTCTCAGACCGCTCAGGTACCTACACCGCCGCTAATTTTGCCTCCTTGATATTCAGCACAAGCAGCAACAGCGTTCGGGATTACTATCTTGATGCTTCTTATAATCAGCTCAGCCTCAACGCGGCTGCGGAGAGTTACGGCACCGCAAATGACGGGGTTATTGGTTGGCTAAATCTTGGTTACAACCACCCCAATACCGGCACGGGCTGGTCAGTTGCTAACCAGCTCATCGTAAAAAATGCGCTCATCGCGGCGGACACTTACGTCAATTTTGCGAGTTTTGACAGCAATTCGGATGGGTACATTTCTCTGAATGAGCTGCACCTGGTTGTGGTGGTGGCAGGTTTCGAACGATCCTACTCGAACAACTCACCCAGCATCTGGGCGCACCGCTTTTACTTTTATGACACGACCCCGCCCACACTGGATGGAAAAACACTGGGAGACCCAGGACATAATGGCGGTTATGCCCAGGTTGGAGAAATTCATCAGGATCATATGACGACAATGGGCATCATCGTCCATGAGCTGGGGCATGATCTGACCTGGCCTGATCTCTATGATACGGACGGTTCTTCGGACGGCGTTGGGAACTGGTCCATTATGGGAACCGGCAGTTGGAATTACACCAGCGGAAATTACCCCGGCCAGTTACCCGCGTTTCCCGATGCCTGGCTAAAGTGGTACCAGGGCTGGATCACCCCAACAGCAATCAACGGCACCGTAAGCAGCGTTTCCATTCCCCAGTCTGAAACCAATGCCTCCGCATTCCTGCTTCGGCCAAATCCCGGCGGCATAGACTGGGAATGGATGCAGTACTCCGGTTCAGGCGAGTATTTCCTGGTGGAAAATCGTCAACTGACCGGTTATGACGCCGCGCTTCCGGGCGCAGGAATTAACATTCTGCATATTGATGAAGGGGTTACCTTCTACAATAATGCCAACGCGAACGAGAGCCATCCGCTGGTCAAGTTTATGCAGGCCGATGGCCTGGACGAGCTGCTTTACGGAGACTCATATGATTATGAGCGCGGCGATAATGGTGACCCTTTCCCTGGTGTGGCGAACAACCGCACCTTTAATTACAGCTCCACGCCCAACAGCAGACTTTACTCAGGCGCGGATAGTTTGGCTGCGGTAACGAGCATTAGCAACAGCGGGTCGACCATGACTGCAACGCTCAGCTATACTGGACCGACTAATCAGCTGCCAGTTGCCAATGCGGGTCTTGATCAGCTGCATTTCACGCAAATCCTGGTTACGCTGGATGGCAGTGGCAGCTATGACCCCGATAGCAATTATCCGCTATCATATGCCTGGAACCAGACCGGGGGTCCCAGTGTCGTGCTTAATAATCCAGGCACCATGTATCCTAATTTTGTCGCGCCTTCTACTCCTTGCATTTTGACCTTCCAACTGGTAGTAACAGACAGCCTTGGTGGTATTTCCTCGCCAGATTATGTAAATGTGACGATCCTGAACACTCCGCCTGTCTCCAACGCAGGTCCAGACCAAAGCGTGAGCACCAATGCCTCAGTTACGCTTGATGGAAGCGCGAGTTATGATCCGGATGGAAACCTTCCACTCACTTACGCCTGGCTGCAAAGCGGCGGTCCTGGCGTGGTTTTGAGCAATCCTGGAGCGGTTAACCCTACATTTACTGCTCCGCCAATACCTTGCGTCATAACATTCGATTTGTTGGTTACTGACAGCCTTGGACAAGGCTCTGGTCCTGATTCGGTCACGATAACGATAGGCAACCAGGCTCCAATCGCTAATGCCGGTCTGGATCAATCAGTGAGTTTTCTTTCCACTGTCAATCTGGACGGCTCTGCCAGCATGGACCCTGATGGAAACTACCCTCTGACCTATGCCTGGGCACAAACGAGTGGTCCACCTGTCATTCTGCAAAATCCCAACACAGTTGCGCCGTTCTTTATTGCCCCCTGGCAATCCACGACATTAATTTTCTCGCTGGTTGTAACCGATTCCGCTGGAAATGTTTCAGCGCCGTCATTTACGCAGGTATTTGTAAACGGTAACAGCCTCTTTCTGCCGTTATTGAGTAAGTAATCGTCTGTGACCTGCCGAATAAATGCTCATTAAGCGACCAGCAGCGATTGTGGTTTTCTAAGTACAGGTTTTTATTTAATCTTAATGTTTACTTTGTCTGGTTAGCTAGTAGGAATATGGCTACGCGCAGCATTCCTATTCATTATTACAAGCCCGGTCTTATGTTTGATATTTCTTTTGACCGTTTGTTGACTTGATTCCCTCTCTCGCTTATAATTTTTTGTTCGAGGGGAAGTGCTGGAATTGGCAGACAGGCATGACTTAGGATCATGTGCCGCAAGGCGTGAGAGTTCGAGCCTCTCTTTCCCCACAGCATTCATCGAATTATGAGAGGTATATTTTGAAAGTACAAAAAGAGTTTACAGACGACCAGCAGGTAAAAATAACCGCGGAATTTGAACCCGAGCTTTTTGAGCAGTACATGCACAAAGCAGCCCGGAAAATCTCCCAACGCACCCGCATCCCCGGTTTTCGGCCGGGCAAAGCTCCCTACGCAATGGTGCTCAGCCACATTGGCGAAGCAAGCATCAAAGAAGAAGCCCTGGAACTGCTCTTGGATAAGGTTTACCCGGAAGTGCTGGAGGAAGCGCAAATTAAGCCATATGGTCCGGGCAATCTGGATGAAATCAAGAGTGAAAATCCTCCCATTTTCCTCTTCACAATTCCACTGGAACCCGAAGTGGACCTCGGGGATGTTGATAGCCTCAGAGAGTCCTACGTTCTGCCTGATGTGAGCGAGCAGGAAGTTGATGACTTCATTCTCCGCGCGCGGCAAAACGCGAGCACGATTGTTCCACTTGAAACCCCTGCCGCTGAAGGCAATCTACTTTATTTAACACTTGAAGCGCTTAATTTGGAACCTGCTGAGGGCGAAAACCCGGATCTAATCAAGGCGGTACCCCAGCAAGTCCTCATCCCAACAGAGACAGAGCAACGCGAGAGCGAATGGCCTTTCCAGGGCTTTGCGCGCTCTCTGATTGGCTACAACGCTGGCGAAAACGCGGTTATCACCCACGAATTCCCTGAAGACGCCTCTGATGAAGAACTGCGCGGCAAAAATGTTCGCTTCACGGTAAACATCCAGTCTGTAAAAGCAATGCAGCTGCCTGAAATTGATGAGGATTTCCTCACCGAAATGGGAAATTTCAAGAGCGTAGAAGACCTCAGAACCGCTGTTCTGGAACGTCTGAAAGCCGAAACGACCGCTGAGTATGAGGATAAGTATTACCTCGGTTTAGTGGATCGGGTCCGACAAGAAGCGAAGATAAAATATCCGCCCCAGATGCTGAAGGAAGAGGAAGAACAGGTTTTACATCGATTCGAACATGAGCTTTCGCACCGACAGCTCGACCTCAATGTCTACCTGAAGATGCGCAAGATTGAAAGAGACGAGTTTATCAAGCAGGAAGTCACCCCAACCGCGATCAACCGCCTGGAACGCTCGCTGGTGATGGAAGCTCTTAGCAAGAAATTTGATATCAAAATCAGCAACGAAACCCTGGAGAAACAAATATCTACAATCGTGAATGAACTCATCATGAGCGGCGAACTCCAGGAAGTTCAAAAAGAACTTGGTGAGAAGAAATTCGCGAACGCCATTTCCATGGAGGCGGCCAATCGAGCGCTGGAATCCGCGATTCGCATGCAGCTTCGCACTATAGCCAGCCCAGAATCTATTCCGGCAATCCAATCCGAAACCGAAAGCTCGCTAGAACCAGTCGCTCAAGCCGATCAGGAAGAACAAACAGCCAGCTAATTACCAATGCGGCGCCTGAATTATCAGGCGCCCGCCTTTATATTACAAAAATCTAACAGACGTAAGGTAAACTCTTCAAAATCTTTACGAAGAAAAGGAAACCTATGGATACAAACATATTTAAATCAGTGATTCCAATGGTGGTTGAATCTTCAGGAAATGGCGAACGCGCGTACGATATCTATTCGCTTCTGTTGAAGGAACGCATCATTTTTGTGGGATCCGCTATCAATGATCAGGTCGCAAACCTGGTTGTCGCGCAACTGCTGTACCTTAGCCGGGAAGACCCGGATAAATCCATACAGATGTACATCAACTCTCCCGGCGGTTCGATCTATTCCGGACTGGCGATTCTCGACACGATGCAAATGATTCCGAACAAGATCAGCACAGTCGCAGTTGGGGTCACTGCCAGTTTTGGAACCGTGTTACTGGCAGGCGGGGCAAAAGGTCAACGTTACGCGCTCCCCCATGCCACGATTCACATGCATCAACCGCTTGGCGGCGCTGAAGGCCAGGCGACGGACATTGAAATCATGGCGAAGGAAATCCTGCGCCTAAAGGATGCCCTCAATAACTTTTTTGCCGGGGCGACCGGCCAACCCATTGATGTCATCAAACGCGACACGGACAGGGACTTTTTCCTGACGGCGGAGCAAGCAGTCAATTATGGCATCGTCGATAAGGTGCTGCAGCCGCCGGCCAAGTAAGCAAAAAATTTCACTCGCCGGAGGTTAAATGCTCACGGATAAGTTCCCCCACTTGAAGGGGCTTATATTAGACATGGACGGCGTCCTCTGGCGTGACACACAAGCCATCGGAAATCTTCCCGCATTGTTCGCGAAGATTTCCGATTTGGGTTTGCGCTATGTTTTTGCGACAAATAACGCCACAAAAAACATCGTGGAATATCAGGAAAAGTTGCAAAGTTTCGGTCTAGTTGTTCAGCCGGAACAAATCATCACATCCGCGGAGACTACTGCGTTGTACCTTAAGGAACATTACAGCCAAGGTACCTGGGTTTACGTAGTCGGTTCTGATTCCCTGAAAACGGTTCTTCTGAAGCATGGATTTCATATTTCTCCGGCAGATGATTTTCACAATGCTGAAGTCGTTGTGGTCGGGATGGATGTCGGGATGACCTACGAGAAAATCCGCAATGCTGCGCTGCTTGTAAGGTCAGGCGCAGCTTTTATTGCCACCAATGCGGACGCCACCTTCCCCACTCCACAGGGACTATTTCCCGGAGCCGGAACAATGGTCGCTGCCATTGCGACAGCTTCCGGAAAAGAGCCCCTTATTATTGGCAAGCCTTTCATCGCGATGTACGAACATGCCTACCGTGTGTTGGCTTTAGCCCCTAAAGAGGTAATCGGGATTGGAGATCGATTGGAGACGGATATCGCCGGAGCCCAGCGATCCGGCTGCCTATCTGGTTTGGTTCTCTCAGGGGTTTCCACCCACGCGCAGGCTGAGGCCTGGCATCCCGCTCCCGACATCATTGCCGCGGACCTCACTGAGCTCATTTATGGTTAACTCGCTCATTTACGATTTGGATTTTGAGGCACTGTCTCAGGCATTGACTGAACTTGGGCAGCAAAAGTTTCGCGCCAAACAAATATGGAGCGGACTTTACGAACACCTGTATGAGGATTTTTCCCAGTTCTCCAATATACCCGCTGGGTTGCGCGCTGCTCTCGCTGAGCAGTACAGACTGAACGCTCTTAACCCACGCGCCTCCCTGCGGTCCAAAGATCACCTGACAGAAAAAACACTGTTTGAACTTCCAGACAATTTACGTATTGAGACGGTCCTGATGCGTTATGAGGAGCGCAACTCACTCTGTATACCAACGCAAGTTGGCTGTCCCATGGGCTGCGTCTTCTGCGCTACTGGGCAGATGGGTTTTCAACGCGGTCTTTCTGCCGGAGAAATTATCGCTCAGGTCATTCATGCGCAGCGGCTATTGCAGGCTGAAGGTAAGAAAATAACCAACATCGTGTATATGGGCATGGGCGAGCCTTTCCTAAACTATGACGCGACGATGGCTTCTCTGCGAAGATTGATAGACCCCACGGGACTGAACTTTGGCGCGCGCCGTATAACCGTAAGCACTGTTGGAATCATCCCCAAGATAGAAAAATTCAGCCACGAAGGGCTTCAGGTTAATCTGGCAGTCAGTCTTCATTCGGCGGACAATGAGCTTCGCAGTCAGATTGTGCCCGCGAACCGAATTTACCCATTAAAGAATCTGATTTCTGCTTGCAGGGCTTACACCGATGAGACTCACCGCAGAATCAGTTTTGAGTACGCGCTAATCAATGACCTGAATGACTCACCCGCTGCAGCCTACCAGCTTGCGGGATTAATTAAAGGCATGCTTTGCCATGTCAACTTGATTGCGCTGAACCCCAGCAAAGCTTACCCTCTGCAAGGTTCCGGAAGAGACAAGGTACAAGCCTTCGCGGACACGCTCTCTGAACGTGGGATACCCGTGACAGTCCGTCTGCGCCGAGGTATTGAAATCCAAGCTGGCTGCGGCCAATTAGCAAGCAGCCAAAACTCGTTATAATACACAACTTATGAGCGACCTATTAAAAAAATGGCGTGAGAGCCTGACTAAAACCCGCGATGTTGCCTTTGGGAAAGTTTCGACTTTTTTTGGTGCGACTCAAATTACCGAAGATAGTTGGGATGAATTAGAAGCCTTATTGATTCAGGCTGATCTTGGCGTAGAGACGACAATCGCTCTGATTAACAATTGCCAGGAGCAAGTAGACAGGCAAGGTTTAACCAAGACAGAGCAGTTGTATTCTTTGCTCAAATCTGAACTTGTCAGTTTATTGGATCAACCCGCTGAACCAGATTTTTCCTTTCAACCTACTGTTATCATGATCGCTGGCGTGAATGGATCAGGAAAAACGACGACAATCGCAAAGCTCGCCGCCCGGTATAAGCACATGGGGAAGAAAGTATTGCTGGTTGCGGCGGATACTTTTCGTGCCGCCGCGGTAGACCAGCTTGAGGTGTGGAGCAAACGCATTGATGTACCAATCATTACCGCGCAACCTGATAGCGACCCTGGCGCGGTGACTTACGACGGCATAAAATCCGCGCTATCCCGCAGCAGCGATGTGGTATTGATTGATACAGCCGGACGGCTGCACACGCGCTACAACCTGATGGAAGAAATCAAGAAGGTATACCGCGTTGCCGGCAAGGCTTTGCCAGGCGCCCCGCATTATTCCTGGATTGTACTGGATACCACCACCGGTCAAAACGCGCTTCAGCAAGCGGCAGCCTTTGGCAAGGCAGTTCATTTAAACGGCGCTCTCCTGGCAAAACTGGATACCTCCGCCAAAGGCGGGATGGCATTCGCAATCAAAAAACAATTGGACTTGCCCATTTTATATGCCGGTCTGGGTGAGCGGGTGGAAGATTTACAGCTTTTTAATCGGGAAGCCTTTGTTGACGGCATCCTCGAACATTAATTTTTCGGAGTATTTAAATGTCTGACCTTTCCGATCGAATTGAGACTATCGAAGCGCAATGTCGTTCACTTCAGGAGCATCTTTGACCTTCCCTTAAAACTGCAAGAACTGCTGAACCTGCAAGCCAACTCCGAATCCCCTGATTTTTGGAATAATCCAGACGCTGCGCAACAGGTGATGAAACGCATATCGGACCTTTCCGGGATTGTGGAAGAATGGCGGGCATTTAGCACAGAAATTCAAGACCTCAAAGCGCTCATCGAAATGGACGACGGCTCGCTTACGGAAGAAATTACCGCGCATATCAGCGATCTGGAAGACTCCCTGGCAAAAAAGGAAACAGAGCTGCTCCTTTCCGGTAAGTATGATCACGGACACGCGCTGCTGGCTGTCCATTCCGGGGCGGGTGGAACGGATTCCCAGGATTGGGCTGCTATGCTCGAAAGAATGTACCTGCGCTGGGCTGAACAGCGCGGCTTTAAGACAGAAATCCTCGATCGCACGGTTGGAGAGGAAGCCGGCATCAAGTCCGTAACCATCCTTGTTCAGGGGAAACTCGCATACGGCTCTCTAAAGTCTGAAAAAGGCGTTCACCGTCTGGTCCGGCTTTCTCCTTTTGACGCAGCGCACCGCAGACACACCTCATTCGCGCTGGTGGAAGTCTTGCCGGAACTGGACGACAACGACGAGGTCGTCATTCGCCCTGAGGACATCAATATCGAAGTTTATAAATCTTCGGGGGCTGGCGGGCAGAACGTACAGAAAAACATGACCGCTGTGCGTATTGTTCACCTTCCGAGTGGATTGGTTGTGACTTGCCAAAACGAACGATCGCAAACCCAAAACCGGGAAAACGCGTTAAAAGTGCTGCGTTCGCGCCTGTTTGAGCTGCAAATGCAAGCGCATGATGAGGTTGTCGCGGAATTGAAAGGCGAATTTAAGAAGGTTGAGTGGGGCAGTCAGATTCGTTCTTACGTGCTGCATCCCTACCAGATGGTCAAGGACCACCGCACGGAATACGAAACCGCCAATACTCAGGGCGTTCTCGACGGGAGTATCGACGGTTTTATTGAAGCGTATTTACGAATGAAGAAGGTCTAATCCAGCATTTTTGCCAGACGTACCAATTCCATATCCAGTCCTTTGGTTTTCCCCACGATATCCTCCAGGGGCGTCGTGGTTATTTTTGAAGCTATCTGACCGACCAACACACCAGTTTCACCACGTTCTAAGGCTTCCACCGCGCCAAGACCCAGGCGGCTGGCTAGATTGCGATCGTACGCGCTGGGGGTGCCGCCGCGCTGTACATGCCCGAGAATTGTGCTGCGGACGCTGAAACCCAACCGATCTCGATTGCTCACAAAGAACTCAGTCAATTTCGCCGCGTTGTAATCAGCCCCTTCTGCTGCCACGACTAAGGCATGCGATTTTCCGTGCTCATATGCTTGCTGCAAGGTCTGCGCTAATTCTTCGGGGTCTGTGGGGACTTCGGGTAATGTTATTGCTTCCGCGCCGCCCGCGATGCCTGACATTAAGGCGATATAGCCGCATTTCCTACCCATCACCTCCAGGATAAAAGCCCGTTGATGGGAAGATGCTGTCACCTTGAGGCGGTCAATGGCTTCAAGCGCGATATTAAGGGCGGTATCCACGCCAATGGTGATGTCGGAACCGCACAGGTCGTTATCGATTGTGGAGGCAATGCCAACCACAGGTAGACCCATGCGGTGGAGTTCATAATTGCCGGTCTGAGAGCCATTGCCGCCGATTACCACCAGAGAATCAATACCAAGTTGATACATATTCCTGATCGCAAGCTTTCGGCCGTCTACAGTCATAAATTCAGGACAACGCGCGCTGCCTAAGATTGTCCCACCGCGCTGAATAATTCCGCCTACATCCCGGGTTGTCATTTCATTGATATTTCCGGAAATAAGTCCCCTATATCCATGTTGAACGCCATACATCTGCCAACCCTTATTGATACCGCAGCGCACTACTGATCTGATGGCAGCATTCATACCCGGCGCGTCACCGCCGCTTGTCAGAATAGCAACTCTTTTAGTCATATGGCACCTCTTCACTTTGGACGTAAAATAAGTTTTCACAATTATAATTCAGTCTGCTGCAGAAAATGGAAGGATTTTATTATGGCAAAAGATATTTTAGTGGCAATTGTAAGCGATGACATATATGCCAGGAATTGGATGTCCTTGCTCCTCGTTCGTGATTGGCGCACCCGTGTTATCGCCGAAATTACCTGCCATGCGGATTTTGAGAAGTTGAACGAGCCTGGTCAGCCCAGGCCGGATCTTTTCCTCGTTGATCTTGATTCCTACCGCGACAATCCATCCATGCTGAGTTCTCTGAACGAGCAGGCTGGAAAACAAACAAGAATACTCTGCGTTGGCACGCAGGTTATAGAAAATGTCTTGCTGCGTCTGGATCCGCGCATATTCGCCGGTTATCTGATAAAAGCTGAAATTTCCTCTTCATTAGCCTGGGCAATTACATTTGCCTACGAAAATAAAACCGTTTTCACGCCAGGCGTGCTGGACGCTTTGAAGAATAATGCCTATGTTTTGCCGCCAAACAAACTCATCATATCCGGTCGTGTTTTTCCTGGCCTTACAGACCGCCAGGAAGAGATAGCGCGGCTTGCGATCATATTTTCAATTGGTCGGCGCGACCTGGCAGATGAGCTGAAAATATCTGACCAGTGGAGTTATGGCATGGTGAGCGAGCTTTACAGTCGGCTCGGTCTGGAAGACATCTTTAGCGGTGAGATTGACCCTTCCCGCTTTGTCGGGGACGACCCGGTA
>JAAZPN010000197.1 GCA_012797215.1 Chloroflexota bacterium
AAGCCGCGCGTGCTTCTCCTTGATGAGCCACTTGGCGCACTTGATCTCAAGCTGCGGGAGCAGATGCAGGAGGAGCTCAAAACCCTACAGAAGTCGCTTGGCATCACCTTCATTTTCGTCACCCACGATCAAGGCGAGGCCCTGTCGATGGCTGACCGCGTGGCCGTGTTCAAGGAGTTTGAGGCAGGTGTAATAGCCCAAAAATCCAGTTCCGCCGATGACAAGTACCTTCATGTCCGAGATTATAGCAGATTGCATCTGGCGCTGGACGAAGCAGGGAGTCTCTGGCGCTGGATAAACTTCTGCGCACAGACCAGGATTTACGCGTTGCCATCTTCAGTTTCACGCCGCGCAATCGCGGCTTTCTCGGTGTGTCTGCCGCGCGGTATCCAACGCGTCATTTATACCAACGGACGCGTGGATAAGGGCAACTGACTGCGCCTTTGGGCCGCAGCATAAAAAAGCGCGGCCTGATGAAGGCCGCGCCTTTTAGTTTCTCATCTGAAATAGTCCGACGTGTCAGGCTAAGTCAGGAAAATACTTGACCAGATTCAGATCCTCTAAAGAACCCAGCACTTCCTCTGCCAGCGAAAAATCCTGCCCGGATGTAACGCCATTTGGCACTGCCACCACCCGCAGGCCGGCGCGTTTGGCCGCCAGAACCCCATTGTGGGAATCTTCCAGCACCAGCGCCTGTTCCGCGGGAATATTCATGCGGTCGAGAACTGTCAAAAATATTTCAGGGGACGGCTTGCTCTCACGCACATCATCAAACGTCACGATGGTTTCAAAGTTGTCAAACAAACCCAATCGCCGCAAATGACCATGCACCCACACGGCGGGCGAACTGGAACCAACTGCCAGGCGCAGGCCTGCCGCCCGCGCGTTTTTTATCAATGCCAGTACGCCCGGTAGAGGAGGCTCGAGGGCAATGCGTTCAGCGGATTCCTTTCGCACCCGCGCTACCAACTGCTGGGCGGTCACGGCGTGGTCCATCAGTTTTGCCAATTGGACGTCGGGCTGGTAACTTATGCTGTCGTAACTGCCGATTGTGCCAAGATAGGCCTGATGGTCAAAACTCCCGCCAGCCTGCGCGAAGAGTCGATCCCATATCTCCATTTCCGGGCTCTCCGTATCCAGGATGAGACCGTCAAAGTCAAAAATGAGCGCGCCATTAATCGATTGCATTTCAAACTGGCTCAGCAAGGCCTATCGGTTGATGCCGGTCCGGCCCCAATAACCGCTTTGGCGGGGAACGACATCCTCAATGGTGATAAACGCTTCTGGGTCCTGATCAAGCGCAAATTTTTCCACGTCGGCAGCGAGTTTGCGCTGCACGGAGCAATTTAGCAATGCCACTTTGCCATCGCGACCAAAAGCGGGAATCTCGGTCACGGCAAAATCGTGCGCGCGCAGTGCTTCCGCGATTTCTCTGCCTTTTTCACGGCTAATGATGCTGATGTGCGAGTAACCAATCGCCAGACGTTTTTCAATCAGCATGCCCACCACATTACCTGTGGCAAAACCACCAGCATAGGCAATTACCTTGAGCACGTTGTCCAGGTCATCCAAGACAGCCCCCATGACCACGACAAACAGAATGGATTCAAAAAAGCCCAGAATCCAGGACAGCAGTTTTTTATTGCGCATGGTCAACATGATGCGCAAGGTATCCATCGCGAAATTAATCATCCGCAAGAGGAAGATTAGCAGCGCGCCAACAAGCGGTGAAAGATTTTGTAAAAAGACCATATCAAGCAATTTCCTTCTGACCTGCTAATCCTGTTGGGGCTCCTTCGCGGAACTGATGGCAGGAAGATACAGATCGTTAACATATTCCTTAAGCATGCGCGTCATCGAGAAGCGCGGCGCGAGAGTTTTGATGCTCTCCTTAATGCGCCCAATCCAATCGCCGGGAAGGCCGTCCGCGGAACGTTTGGTGTAGTAAAGCGGCACGATTTCATTCTCGAGCGTATCGTAAAGACTGGCGGCATCAGCGTTATCCTGCTGGTCCAAATCGGCGTACTCAGTGTAATCGCCAATAGCCCAACCGTTCTGACCGTTGTAGCCTTCAGCCCACCAGCCGTCTAATACGGAGAAATTGAGCGTGCCGTTCAGCGCGGCTTTTTCACCGCTGGTGCCGGAAGCTTCGCGCGGGCGGCGGGGAGTATTCAGCCAGACGTCCACGCCCTGCACCAGGTAACGCGCCATGTCCATGTCATAATCATCCAAAAAGACCAGCCGACCGCCAAAACGCGCGTCCTTTACATGCTGGTAGACTTCCTGGATCAAGCGCTTGCCGGGTTCATCGGCCGGGTGAGCTTTGCCGGCAAAGATAACCTGCACGGGTTTGCGTTCGTTGCAGACTATGCGCAGCAAGCGGTCAAGGTCCCTAAACAGCAGGTTCGCGCGTTTGTAGGTAGCAAAACGGCGCGCGAAACCGATTGTAAGCGCGTACGGGTTCAAAAGAACTCCGCTGGCAACGGTCTGCACCGGATGCACGACGGTAGTCTTCCACTGCGCGCGCGCCCGGCCGACCATATACGCGACCAGTTTTCGTTTCAGATGCTGTCGGATGCGCCATATTTCCTCATCCGGGATGTCATCAATGCGCTTCCACAACTCCGGATCATCAATGCGTTCTTTCCAATCCGAGCCAAAATGGCGGTTGAAAAGCAGCGCGTAACGCCGCGCCAGCCAGGTGCCGGTGTGCACGCCGTTCGTGATGTAGGAGATGGGCACTTCCTCAACCGGTGTGTCCGGCCACAGCTGCTGCCACATGTGCCTGGAAACTTCCCCATGAATTTTTGAGACGCCATTACGGTAATTGGACAGTTTGAGAGCCAACACCGGCATGCTGAAGGCTTCACCGCCCCATTCCTGGCGGACAAAGGCGATATTCATGAATTCATCGCGGTTTAAGCCAAGCAGAGGCCAGTAGCTGGAGAAATACTTGTCAATCAGCCAAATTGGGAACTCATCGTTGCCCGCGGGAACCGGCGTGTGGGTGGTAAAAATACTGGAACGCTTCACCTGGTCTGCGGCTTCAGCGTAGGTTTTGCCTGCCTGCATCAATTGGGAGATTCGCTCCAGGGTCAGGAACGCGGAATGCCCTTCGTTCATGTGATAGATTGTCGCGTTGTGCCCCAGGGTCTGCAGCGCTCTCAGTCCGCCAATACCCAGCAGAATCTCCTGGGAAATACGCAGTTCCGGGTCGCTGATGTAGAGACGGTCGGTTAGTTGACGGTCCTGCGGGTTATTCTCAGGGATGTTTGTTTGCAGCAGCACCAAAGTTACGCGACCAACATGCAGCTCATACAGCCGCGCATACACCTTGCGGCCAGGCAAATCAATAGAGATCTTAATCGGTTCGTGATTTTCGTCATATAAGGCCACAAGCGGAAGGTCTTCGTAGATAATGTGAACATGGCGGGCTTCCTGCCAGCCATCTTCCGTGATCTTTTGAGAGAAGTAGCCGTATGTGTAAAGAAAACCAACGGCCACCAAGGGAATGCCCAGATCGCTTGCTTCCTTGAGGTGATCGCCGGAAAGCACGCCCAAACCGCCGGCATAGACCATCAGGGATTCGTGCAGACCATATTCGAATGAGAAATAAGCGATTTCATCATCCAACAGCTCCTCGTGATTCTGCGCGTACCAGGTTTTGCCCGTTTTCATGTAGTAATCGAACTCGCGCACAATGCGGTCATAGCGGTCCAGAAAATAGCGGTCCTGCGTCAGGCTTTCCAGAGCGGCAGGGTCAACCGCGCGCAAAAAAACAATTGGATTATGGTTGCAGTTATCCCAAGCAAGCGCGTCAATGTCTTTGAACAAGCGCGCGGCTTCGGGGTTCCACACCCACCACAAATTATGCGCCAGGTCTGCCAGGCGCTTCAGGCGGTAAGGAAGATTGAAATGATTGGGCACATCACGGATGATTTTTTTCATAATTCTCACTTTTAACATAGAACAGCCTGCGTTACGCAGGTTTCTGGTATCGTTTTCATTTTTAAAGCGAAGCAATGATAACACAAACCAGGTTTTTTGCCCATCAGCTAGCGGCGGCATGTTTGGCGCGTGCTGCATGCCCAACAGCCGGCAGAACCTCACCAGAGCAGTCACATTCCAAAAACAGACATGGCAGCCCCGCTCCGTCACAAGGCTTCCCCGGACCTGTCTGCTGGTGGGGTATTAGCGGTTCGGTCTGTTTCCCTGGTTCTTCACGCCACCGGTGTAACTTGGGGCATTCATTATAACGATTTTACACAAGCGCCCGTCCAATAGGCGGCTCTGCAGGCGCGGGTCCATCTCTCCCGGCACGTTCGCCGTGGTAATTACCGTGGGCAATTCCGCGTTGTAGCGGTAGTTGAAAAGCTGATAAATCTTCTCCCGCGCCCAGGGCGTCGCCGATTGCGTCCCCAAATCATCCAGAATCAAAAGCCGCGCGCTGCGAATTTCTTCAAAGCGCTGGTCCAGGCTTACCGGGCTGTTGGGGGCGTAGGTGGCGCGCAGATGGTCCAGCAGGTCGGGCACTACCACCATCAAGGGCGGGTTTCCCAGTTTCGCGAGGTGGTTTCCAATCGCGGCGGCCAGGTGGGTTTTTCCACAGCCAAAAGGACCGATAAAAACCAGCCAGCCCTGCGGGTCACGCGCGAAGGCCTGGGCGGCATCCAGCGCGTCTTTGAGACTGGCCCGATCCGCGGCGGGCATTGGGTCGTCGCGCCGCAGGCTAAAGCTTTCAAAAGTTTTGCGCGCGTGCAGGTTCAGGCTGGAAAGTTCCGGGTGCCCGATGTCGTCCGCGGGATTGCGGTAATCGGTCGCTAATATTTCCACGCGAGTCACCAATTCCGGGTCCATCAAGCGCGAACGAATCCTGCCTTCAAAACTGTTCAGGGCGTTATTGCTGGTAATAACCGTGGCAAGCTGGTTGATGTAGCGGTAGTTCAGGATTTGGAAAAGCTTCTCTTGCGCCCAGGCTGTGGCATTCTGCGTGCCAAAGTCGTCCAGGACTAAGAGCGGCACTTCGCGAATGTGCTCAAAACGCTCCTCAAAAGAGCTGGAGCTGTCGTCGGAATAGGAGAAGCGCAGCCAATCCAGCAGGTCTGGAACCGTCAGAAAGAGGGTCTCCATTCCCAGGGAAACAGCTTTATTGGCAATCGCTGCCGCCAGGTGCGTCTTGCCGCTGCCGAAGCGCCCAAGCAGCAGCAGCCAGCCGCGCAGCGTCCCCGCGAAGTGTACAGCGCTGTTATAAGCCTGTTCCAGGGAATCCGCTTGCTGAGCCGCCAAGCCAACGCGACCGCGCGGTTGGAAGTTTTCGAAGTTTTTTTCGCGCAGGGCGCCTAATTTGCTGAGTTCATAAAGCTGCTTTTGCCTGGCTTCAGCAAGCTCGCCCGCCCGACAGACGCAAATGGTCATTTTGCCAAAATCGGGATGGCCGTAAGGAACGTCCCGCCCTACAAATCCAATGCCATGGCAATATGGGCAGTTTGGGTCGCCAGCAAAATCTGAATTCGCGTTTGTCTGAAGGGCATCATTCATGTTTTCTTCTGCGTTTTTGGTCTTCATAGAGTCTTCGATATTTTTCAAGATATCCTTCAGTCGGTTTGGTTCTATCTTCACGGCCTTTTTCCTTCCAGGTTTTCAGAATCGCCCGCACATAGCGCCAATTGCGGATGTTCCGTTCCACCGCTTCGCTGACAGCATCCTCTATCCACTGCGCGGGATATTCCAAAGCGTCTTCTTTCAGCATTTCTGCCATCATTGGGGTTAGTGGACCGATATTCGCTTCGTACAGCCGGAAAATATTCGGCCGTTCGGGCGCGGGCAGCTGACTTACCACTTTTAGCTGCTCCAGGGTCAATTCACCGTTTTGCAGTTTTCGCGCTAAGTCCTTCCCTTGGGGCGTGCCAGCAAAAAGGACATTTTCAACAGAAATCAAGAAACCCGAGTTTAAGCTTTGCTCGAGCGCGGACTGTTTCCGGGCTTCTTGCTGCCCAAAGACTCGCCCGCCCAAGGCTTCCATAAGGATTTCCAGGCGGACAGCCTGCCCCCCGTCGTCAGGACTGCCCAGGAGCTTAAAAAAAGCTAAGAGCGCCAGCAAAGCGTCCGCTGATAAAGCGCCTTCCGCTGCGCGTTCCAACAGGTCCGCGGGCAGGTACCAGGGGGCAGCAGGTTCATCCCCAAAACCGCTGGCTGGCTGTGTCGCGTTCATTCCCGGCTCACTTAATCCGGCACCGCGCCGTAGTATTGGTCGCGGAACATAGCCAGGCGCTTCTGGAAAATCAGTTCGATGCCCGGGTCGGTAGGACCGTTGCGGTGTTTGGCGATTGCCAGCTTGGCGATGGTGTGGAAGGGGCTGCTTTCTTCCGCGTTAGGTTGGTTGATGAACATGACGATGTCCGCGTCCTGTTCCAGGCTGCCGGATTCGCGCAGGTCAGAGAGTACTGGCTGCCTATCCGGGCGCGATTCCACCGCGCGCGAAAGCTGCGCCGCAGCGACCACCGGCACCCGCAGCTCGCGCGCCAGCACTTTCAGGTAGCGCGAGATATACGAGACTTCTTGCACGCGGTTGTCTGTTTTCACTTCAGCAGACATCAACTGCAAGTAATCGACAATAACCAGGTCCAGCCCATATTCCATCTGCAAACGGCGGCATTTTGTGCGCATCTGCAGCGGCGTAATGGCTGGGGTGTCGTCAATAAAAATGTTCGCGTCGGCAAGCACCTCTAGCGCTCGCACGGAACGGTTCATCTCTTCATCCGTGAGCCTGGCGGAACGCAGTTTCTGTGAATCGATATCGGTTGCCTGGGCCAACAAGCGCTGCAGCAGCTGCTCGGAAGACATTTCCAACGAGAACAGGGCTACATTCCGTTTCAACTGCAGCCCGACATGCTTGGCAATGCCAATCAAAAAGCCGGTCTTGCCCTGCCCTGGCCGACCAGCCACGATAATGAAGTCGGACTTTTGCAATCCATCCAATACCTTATCGACAGATTTGAGCCCAGTCTCCAGACCGGACACGGCGCCAGTCTGCAAGCTCATTTCCGACAGGCGGTCCAGATAGTCGCCTACAACGCTGCTGATTGGCACCAGGTCGTGCTTGTATCGCTCCTGGCTAACCCCGAAGATTGACTGTTCGGCCTGGTCAATCACCGT
The DNA here is from genome assembly GCA_012797215.1 of Chloroflexota bacterium. The sequence continues at coordinate 7,156 of JAAZPN010000197.1, forward strand.
ATCCACGTTAATGTCTTTGCGGTAAGCCAGTTTTGCGACTTCGTTGGCCGCTGTCAACAGCCGCCTGCGCGCCGCCAATGCGTTGATATTCCGCGCGTAGGCTTCTGCGTGCAATGATGAGGGCACCTGATTGGCCAGGCTGGCCAGGTATTCAAATCCGCCAATTTCCTCCAGGTGACCTTGGGCTTCCAGCTCTTGCTTAACTGTGAGCAGGTCAAAACTTGGGTCGCTGGAGTACAAACCCTGAAACGCCTGCCAAATCCATTGATGACTGCGGTAATAGAAATCATCCGCCTGCAGAAAAGATGAAACATCCAGGTAGACCACGGGTGTGATCAACACCGCGCCAATCAGCGCTTCTTCCATCGCGCGGTCAAAGAGCTGGCTGGCTCCGGCGTCTCCGGCGCTGCCGGAGTTATAATCTTGATCGCTCATTCGCACTCCAAATCTCCACCTATCTTCAAGCAGGTTGGGAGGATAATAATCATTGTTCAGGGGACAAGGTTGGGACCATCCTCGCCGTTTTCAGGCTTCTGTTGGTCTGTATCATCAGTATCAAGCTTACTGAAAAATTCCTCAAACAAAGAAAGATCCCCAGCGCCTTCTCCGCTTGTTTCACTCTCACCCTCTTCCGGATGAATCTCAACTTCTGGAACCACGCCAGCTTTATCCAGGACTTCCGCATCCACAAAGATAGGCACGCCTGTCCGTACGACCAGCGCGAGCGCGTCGGAGGGGCGGCAATCCAACCTTTTTTGGGCCCCATCCTGTTCTAAGACCAGGTTGGCGTAAAATGTATCGGATTCAAGCGCGGTAATTTCTACGGAAAGCAGGCGGGCATCCAGCGCGCCAACCAGATTTTTCATCAGATCGTGGGTTAATGGACGGGCGGTTTCAATCTTATGCAGCACAATTGTGATGGCCTCAAATTCATATAAACCAATCCATATCGGCAGGTATCTTTCTTCATCCTTATCTTTAAGCACTACGATACGGTCCTGGTTAATCAGGCTTACGCGCACACTCGAAATCAGGCATTCTCGCATTTTTCTCATTGGAACCTACCGCCAGCTGTGAAAGATAACAGCGCTTCTATGTTGATTTTATCACGCTGAGCATCTGGTTTCAATTTTACCAGCCAAACGCTCCCCAAACTTGACTGCTTGACAGCATCTTTTCGAACTTGACTTAACAACTTAACTTTCGGCTATAATACCTCTATGAGTAGTTTCCGATAGGCATATCCCGACCGGCAAGCGCGGGTTTCGGGGGCAATGTGGGTGTGATGCTATATTTGTCATTGTTCCTTCGAAATCAGAGTGACCCGGCTGCTTATCTATCAGAATTATTAAGGATTGAGGCATCGTTGCTGGAGAACTCCCAGGTTTCGATACTTTGCATCGAAGGCAGCCGAAATAATCATTTTGCCTTTGCCAAAAACCTGCAGCGGAAAGGGTATCGTGTCAGCACGGCAGCCAGCGGCGCTGAGGGCATAGTATTGCTGGATGATTTGAACCCAACAGCGGTTATCATCAACGCGGCATCGCTGCGCACGAATGGCATCCGCATCACCAAGCGCTTTCGCTCCTTGCTGCCTGAGTGCCCGATAGTGCTCATAGTCAGCCAGGATGCAGAGGAAAACCCCCTGCCCGAAGCCAACATCGTGCTTAAATTGCCCTTTACTGTTCAAAAACTGGTGAACCGCATCCGCACTTTTCAGACCATCGAAAACCGTCATATGCACAAGCTGGGTGCCTTGCTGCTCAATACCCGCTCCAACATGGTCATCTGCAACGGCAAGGAAACGCATCTCACCCCGCGGCTGACCAAACTCCTGCTGCGCATGATGGACGAACCGGATACGGTTCACACGCGCGAGGAGCTCTTCCAAAAAGTTTGGGAAACCGACTACACCGGAGACACCCGCACGCTGGATGTTCACATCAGCTGGCTGCGCCAGGCGCTGGAAGAAGACCCCCGCCGCCCAGAGATTATTCTGACGGAACGCTCTATCGGTTACCGGCTGCGCGTTCCTCGCAATCAAAAAGAACCTGTCGAGTAAATTCCTCTCCCTTTAACTTTCCAAACAGCGCGATTGATGATCGCGCTGTTTTTGTCAACGCCGAAAATCCCCAACCAGGCAAAAAAAGCCGCTGGGATGGGCGGCTTATTACAGAAAAAACCCGAATTAATGGATTCCCATCACCAGTGCGAGCAGCAAGCCGCCAGCAATCACGCTGCCAAGCTGACCGGCGGTGTTGGAACCCATAGCGTGCATCAGAATGAAGTTGGATGGGTCTTCTTCCAGAGCCATTTTCGCGGAGAGTCTGCCTGCCATCGGAAAGGCGCTGATTCCACAAGCCCCAATCAGCGGGTTGACTTTGTTATGCGTGACAATCGCCATCAGCTTGCCGAAGAGCAGGCCAGCCACCGTGTCAATCACGAATGCCAGCAGCCCCAGCGCGAGAATTGCCAGCGTCTTCAAATTCAGAAAACTTGCCGCGGTCATTGTCGAACCAATCGCCAGCCCTAAGAATAACGTGGCAATGTTAATCAGCTCATTTTGCGCCATCTTGCTCAGTCGGTCCACGACCAAAGCTTCCCGCAGCAAGTTTCCCAGCATCAAGGCAGCCATCAGCGGGGCGGCGTCCGGGGCAACCAACGCCACCAGCAGCGTCACCATAATCGGAAAAACGACCAGCGTCAGGCGCGAAACCGGCTTAGGGGCATATTCCATGCGAATGAGTCGCTCTTTACGGGTGGTCATCAGTTTCATGATAGGCGGTTGGATAATCGGGATGAGGCTCATATATGAATACGCGGCTACCGCGATAGGGGCAATGATTTCTGGCGCAAGTTTGCTGCCAACAAAAATGGCGGTTGGTCCGTCAATCGCTCCGATGACGCCAATGGAAGCCGCCTGATTGAGCGGAAAGCCGAGCAGCAGCGCCAATAGCAGCGTAGCGTAAATGCCAAACTGGCCAGCCGCGCCCAACAGCACCAGGCTGGGTTGGGAAAGCAGCGGGCTAAAATCAATCATCGCGCCCACACCAACAAAAATTAGCAGTGGGAACAGTTCGGTCTTAATGCCGGCGTCATAGATGACTTTCATGAAGCCAACCTCGTTGGACATGCCCAGGTTAGCCAGCAAACAGCCAAAGCCAATCGGCAGAAGCAGCACAGGCTCATACTCCTTGGCAATCGCCAGATAGATGAGCACCAAGGCAACCGCAATCATCACCGCGTTCTGCCAACTAAAATTCGCGAAACCTTTCCCTAATTCCGTTAACAATTCAGTCAGGTCCATGGACGCGTCCTTTTAGTCCTCAAAGCGAAACAGCGGCTGGCTGTGGCGCACCTGGTCGCCAGCGGAAACGAGCGCCTCCGCGATTACGCCATCCCGACCTGCCCGGATGATGTTTTTCATCTTCATGGCTTCCAATACGCACAAAGGGTCGCCGGATTTAACCTGCGCTCCAGATTTCACCTGCACCTCAATAATGACGCCGGGCAACGGCGAGTTCACATTTTTGCTGCTTTGGGCGGCTTTGGGCGCGCCCGCGCTGACCATTGGCCGTTCAGGAGCAATCTGCGCGCTGGTCGTGTTTTCGATGGGGGCTTGTGCCTTTTCCTCCGGCCAAACCTCAAATACTTCTCCATCGACCTCCGCGAGCACAGGCCGCGCCTGCAAGTCCTCAATTTTTACTGCGTAAGTTTTACCCGCGATGCTCACATTAATAATCATTTTCTCTGTCCTCTGCCTGGAGTATGAATAGTCTGACGCACGCGTCCGCTCAAGAGCCATTGGTTTTGCTGTGGAGCGGATTTAGCCGGCCCCGCAGCTGAGGGGTAAGCCTTCTCCAGCGCCAGGGCGAAAGCCACTGCGGCTGCGGCAGCCTGCGCCGGGTAAGCGGTGGGCTCCTCAGCGTCCAAAGCTTCAGCTTCTGCTGTCGCAGCTTCCTGCTCTGGTCGGCTGGTCAGGCGCACCAAGAGGGCCATGATTCCCCACAGCGCGATTATCATCAGGAAGACCAGCCCCATTCCCAGGCCGGTAATAGATAAACCTTGCAGTAATGTTTCTGCCATCTCTCACCTGACCTAAAGCGGCATGTTGCCGTGTTTACGCGGCGCCGCGCTTTCAACTTTATTAGAAAGCGATTCAAGCGCTTCGATAAGTTTTTGGCGCGTTTGGGCGGGCTCAATCACCTCATCGATATATCCCGCGCGCGCGGCAGCGTAGGGGTTCAGGTACTTCTGGCGGTATTCATCTTCCAGACGCTTGCGCTCCGCCGCGGGGTCTTCCGCCTCAGAGATTTGCTTGCGATAGAGGATGTTAGCCGCGCCTTCAGCGCCCATCACGGCAATTTCCGCGCTGGGCCAGGCAAAGGTGATATCCGTGCCCAGATATTTGCTGCTCATCACCACGTACGCGCCGCCGTACGCCTTGCGCGTGACCACGCTGACCTTTGGAACAACAGCCTCGGAGTACGCGAACAGCACTTTCGCACCGTGGCGGATAACCCCGCGATGTTCCTGGTCCACACCCGGCAGAAAACCAGGCGAGTCGACAAAAGTCACAATCGGCAAATTAAACGCATCGCAGAAGCGCACCATCCGGCTGATTTTGTCCGCCGAATCGATGTCCATCACGCCCGCCAGGCTGGAAGGTTCCTGTGAGATGATGCCCACCGCTCTGCCATCCAGCCGCGCCAAACCCACAATCGCGTTGGGTGCAAAGCTCGCTTGAATTTCGAGGAAGGAGCCGACGTCCACGATGGTTTGTATGGCGGTGTGCAAACTGTACGGTTCATTCGGGTTGAGGGGCACCAGAGTGTTCAGGGCGTCCGAACGCCGCAGCGGGCTGTCCCCGCTGTTCAGGACTGGCGCGGCATCCACATTATTGGCAGGCAAGTAACCCAATACCTGCCGGCAGAGCGCCAAGGCTTCCCGCTCGCTGGGGCTGACCAAGTGCGCCGTCCCGCTGATGCTAAGGTGCACGTCCGCGCCGCCCAGCGATTCAAAATCGACATCCTCGCCCGTCACGGTCTTAATCACCTGCGGACCGGTCAGGAACATGTATGACTGTTTTTGGACCATGATAATCAGGTCCGTAAGCGCGGGAGAATACGCGGCGCCGCCAGCGCAGGGCCCCATAATCAGACTGATTTGCGGGACCACGCCGGAGTACTGCGCGTTTCGCCGGAAAATCTCGGCGTAACCGCCCAGGCTTTTCACGCCTTCTTGAATGCGCGCGCCTCCAGAGTCAATCATGCCAACGATGGGCGCGCCGTTCTTGGCCGCCAGGTCCATGACACGGCAGATTTTTCGGCTGTGCATTTCACCAAGCGCGCCGCCCTGAACGGTAAAGTCCTGAGCGTAGACGTATACCTGGCGCCCGTCCACCTTTCCGTAGCCGGTCACCACGCCGTCACCCAGCGTAGATTCAGCCTGGGGGTCGTTTTGTTGGACCACCAGGGCTTCCAGTTCCCGGAAGCTGCCTTCATCCAGCAGCAGCAGGACGCGCTCGCGCGCCGTAAGGCTGCCTTTGGCATGCTGTTTATCAATCCTGGCCTGTCCGCCTCCTAATTGGGCTTCCGCCAGCATCTTGCTTAGTTGTTCCAAGCGGGGATCTGCTTCAGACATTTTGCTCCTTCATAAGAACAAAGTTCGTTCGGCTGCCGTGTTTTAGATGAGGATGCGGCGGCAGCCGGATTGCATAATTGTAACATCATCGCTTGCGTTGGGGGAGCGGGCAGGATGAAAACCTGGAGGCAGTGAGACGTAATTTGTTTTTTCACCGGCGTGATGAAGGCGAAGCGCAGCCTTGTGGACTTCCTACAAGGTAAGCTGGCGAGCGCGGGGTGTTGGGCTTCCCCCAGGGGAAGCTGGCGAGCGCAGCGAGACTGAAGAGGGTTTTGTTTACCCCATCTCCCAATAATCTACTTGTGTGCAAAGCGGTAAAATGCGCGGTCAAGAAAGGCTGGCAGGTTTCTAACGATACCTACAACGACCGCAGAGTATTCAAATCCGCCCGCCCATCCAATTAGCAGGACTTCTACCCTTCAGACCTTTGTCCCCATCTGCTTTCAGGGAATTACCGCGTAATACAGCTCGCTTCCAAATGCCAGGTATACATTCCGGTTAGACCCCACATTAAATGCTGTGACTGGCCGCCCCGGCAAACTGCCGCCGCCCGCGCCGGACCGCAGCACGCGGTTCAGATTCAGGCGCAAGCTGAACTGGTACAGCTCCGCCTTTTCCGCCGCTAAATAATAGAGTGACGGGTCCGGTGGAGGCGAGTAAGCCAGCTGGCTAAAGCGCAGGGCGTCAAAATCAAGCGTTCCAGCTTCCGCGCCGCTTCGCGCGTCCTGATACACATACGGGTCCTCGCACTCAACCGTCCCGGTGACGTTGGATGCCAGGCAGTGCGTGCTGCGCCCGTCCGAGAAGAGCAAAAAGAGCTCATCACCGCTTACGGCCGCCCCAACTGCCTGTGAAAGGTCGACAGGTTTTTCCTCAAAATAGGAATCGGGGGGATTTGTGTACTCCATATTGGCGCCGCGGTATATCCAGAGCGCGTTCCGAACTGGATCCAACACGAACAATCGGCCAGCATCGTATAAGACCACTTGTACCTTGCCAAAACCGCCATCCGGAGGAATGAGGTCGAAAGAGGCTGGTTTTTTGCCGACGCCGCAGAAAAGCCCGCTGCCGTCCGCGTCCAACGCCAGAATGGGCGCGCGGGCAGCGTTATTGATCGGCACAGCCAAAACATCCACTAATTCTTTTACCTGGATGCCGTCATAGAATCCCGGCTGGCAGTTAAATTCCAAATCCGGGTTAAAGCCGCTGCTGGATGGACTGAGATGCAGCACGACGCCTGTTGCTTTATCCAATAGGTAAAGATCCGTTCCGACAGAGACAATCCGGCTGATATCCAGTCCGGTGAGGAGCGATGAGGCGTAGGCTGGTTTGTAAACCAAACGCAGCGCGCCGTCCAAAACGTCAAGAGCGTCCTGCGCGCGTACGCGCAGCGCCCGCAGTTCGCTGCTCTGCCGGTAGGTCTCGGCCTGGTTCAACCAGGAGAGTACCTGTTCCCAGGCTTCGCGCTGGGCAGCCGCGCCTTGCATCGCTGGCGCGTTCTCGGCGGCAGCCTGTGCTTGCGCCATCAGGTATGCGTACTGGCTGCCCCGACCTTGGCTGAAGTAAACCGCCGAGAGCAGCCCCACGATTAAAAGCGGAACCAGAATCGCGAGTAACAGCTTGGTGCCGCGCGAAATTTCCGAGCTCTCAGTCGCAGTTTCCGTAATTTGCTTCTTTTCGCCGGTCAGAAACGCGGCCAGACCATCGCCCAATTGATTCATGGAACCAGCCCCATCCGCAACCTTGCGGTAAGCAGCCTGGCTGCGCTGTTTGCGCGCTGCTTTTTCAGCCGCTCGGTCGCGCGGGGCTTGCTCAGGGCTTTGCTCGCTAGTGTAACGCGCCGCGCGCCTTGCGGAAGTGACCGGTTGTTCAGCGATCAAAGTGGGCTGCAGTTCCGCGTTTGGCGCGCTTTCGATGGGCGGGGTTTCCGCCCCAAGCTCCGCGCCTGGCTCAGGCTCAATAATCTCAATTTGCGCACTGGCAGGCAGAGGCTCAATGTTTTCGTCATTTGCTGCCGCCAAGCCAAATAATTCGGTTTCAGGCAGGGCTTCTGTCTGCGCGCTTGGTTCTATCCGTTCTTCTTCCGTTATAACGGAGACCGGTTCGGCTGCCGAAATTAAAACCTCAGGTTCAGCCGGCTGGTCAACCTGGACCTCCGCGGTGAGCGGCGCCCCGTCTGGCTCCATCCAACGCGCTAATCCTTCGCCTGCCCGCACCTGGGCCAAGCCAACTTCAGCCGCGAGAGGTTGGTTAGAATTCAAGTCTGCCAGCAGCGCCTTTGGTTCAGGCTGCTC
>JAAZPN010000198.1 GCA_012797215.1 Chloroflexota bacterium
CAGCGCGCGCATCAGGTTCGCGGTTTCGGTTGTGACGTGCATGCAAGCGGCCATGCGAACACCTTCAAACGGTCGTTCCTTGCGGAAACGTTCCTCGAGAGAAGTCAGCACTGGCATTTCCCGAGCTGCCCAATCCATGCGGCGCCTGCCGCCCTCGGCTAAGTTGATGTCTTTGATGTGATAGTTTTCCATTTATTCTCCGTAACTTATTCTTTCTTGTTCAGGTTATCTAACTCACCCTGATCGTCAAAATGTTGTCGGAAGTACTTGATAAATTCCTCCAACGTAAACTTATGATTTTGCGTGCCGTTTCTGGCAATACAGTAAGCCGCGGCCGCGGTGCCCATCTCACCGCACAGGCGCATGCTCTTCCCTCTCATGTATGCAAACAGGAACCCCGCCCGGAATGCGTCTCCCACGCCGGTGGGGTCCACAACTTGCGCGTCGTCAATAATCGGCACGTGCAGGTCTTCTCTGCAGGTATAAACCCGAGCCCCATCGCGTCCAAGGGTAATGACCGTAAATTCAGGATGGCAGAGGATATCATCGGCGCTCAGACCAGTATGTTTTTGCAGCAGCTCAAACTCATACTCATTCACAAACAACCCATGCGCGTTCAGGATACCTTCGCGCAGCGCGTCTTTGTCCATGCGGATTATCTGCTGACCGGGGTCAAAAATTGAGCGCAAACCGAGGTCTTTAGCCTCTCTGATGTAACGTGCCATCGCGCGGGGGTCACTAGGGGAATTAACCACAAAATCACCAGGCTGCGCGCCGGCTTCGCTGAGCGGCAGATCCGCGGAATCCGCCATCGCGCCGGTGTAGAACGAGGCAATCTGCGCATTGGAAAGATCGGTATTCACAAAGAAGGATGCGGTGAATTTGGTGTCGCTCACGCGCACGCCGCTCACGTCCACCCCGACCTGCTCTAACCTGCGGCCGTATTCCGGAAAGTCCTGGCCAGCTGTGGAAAAGAGCAGCGGTTTTTCGCCCAGCAAGGCCAGCGTGTAAGCAATATTTGCTCCCACGCCGCCGTACTGACGCACCATATCCTCAACCAAAAAGGAAAGGCTGATTTTTTCTAAATGTTCGGGCAGGATGTGATCCTTAAAATAGCCCGGAAAGCGCATGAGATAGTCAAACGCGATGGAACCCGTCAGTACGATTTTCATTCTTCCCTCCCATACTGCCTTAAGACCGAGAGATTTCTAAAAAATGGAGGATACAAAACGCCTCTTTCCGTAATTAAACCGGAAAGCAAGCGGTGCGGTGTCACGTCAAACGCGTAATTGCGAGCTCTGGCTCCCACAGGCGCGGTTGGCAATCCATGGTAGCTTAACGAAAGTACTTCAGATTCGTCGCGTTCCTCAATTTTGATGTCGTTGGCATTAGCGCTTTCAAAGTCTACTGATGCCAGCGGAAAAGCGGAATACGCGGGGATGCCGTTATCATAGGCCGCCAGAGCCAGCAAATAGGTGCCAATTTTGTTCACCACGTCGCCGTTGGCTGCCACACGGTCCGCTCCAAAGAGAACCCGATCCACTTTTCCAGTCCGAAGCAGATACCCCGCCGCGGAATCAACCACGATATCGTAAGGAATTCCATATTGCTGCAATTCCCAGGCAGTCAGCCGGGAACCTTGCAGCCAAGGCCG
>JAAZPN010000199.1 GCA_012797215.1 Chloroflexota bacterium
AGCCAGATAAAACTCCCCTTTTAGGGAAATATTGCGCTTGAATTGCTCTTCTACGGATGCAAGCAGTGCTTCACCCTCCTTGAAGTAATAGCAGCCTACCACTGCCAGATTGTTATTCATGTCGTTTGGCTTTTCAATCAGCCGCCGCACCAAACCCAGCGAACCTGTTTCTGCCACGCCAAAGCGCCGTGGGTCCGGGACTGCTTTCACCCACGCGACCGAATCAAGTTTCTCTTGAGCAAGGACGGCAAAAGAATTCTCAATTAGCGTATCCGAAAAAACCACTAAAAGAGGGCCGTGTAAGAATTCGCGGGCATGCCACAGCGCGTCGGATTGGCCTTTCTTTTCGGGCTGCTCCACATAATGCACTTGCTTGCGCGGATAAAACTTTTGCATATGCGCCTGGATCAATTCGCGCTGCCCCGGTGACATGATAAAAACATATTCGACATTCTCAGCGTCCGGAACCGTTTTAAACATGCGCAGCATATGGTCCAAGACAGTGCTGCCTGCCAGCGCTATCAGCGGTTTAGGCCGGCTCCAGGTAAGCGGGCGAAGACGACTGCCCAAACCCGCCATGGGAATGATGATTTTTAATGTTTCAGGCATAGGGGAATCTCCGAAAAGAGCGATAGGATCCTGCCAGTAAGCGCTTTTTGCATCCTAAAAACCGACCTTTAATAAATTGTCAGTCCGCCCGCGAGTACACACGCGAAGAACTGCCCAAGCCCTACAGGCTTGGTTTGATTATACCTGTATCCTGGATTTACTGGGGATTAAGGCTGGGTTACGCGCAGTCCGGTGATGTTAAAAGTAGCCGCCTGTTCCCCCGCGGCGCTGGCAAACACTCCAAACAAGCCATTCAAGCCTTTGCGCCCCTCTGCGCTGAATTGAAAACTGTCATTCACAAAGAAATAAAGCATCCCCTGATCCGCCCAGATGCCCAGGCGATTCTGCGCCGGCGCGCCTGGTTGGTAGCGCCGCAGCGCCGTCCAATTTTGGAGGACAGATACCCCGTCAAAAATCGCGCGCTCCAGGCGAACCTGCCCATCGCAGCGATAAAGCGCTCGGTAAGTGCCCAATTCGCTAAAGCGCCAGAAGATTATCCCAAAGATGTCGCTTTTCCCGCACAGCGCGGATTCCAGGGTCAACTCCAGGTAAAAGGTGTCGGGCAGGCTGATTTTGCTCAGGCTGCTGATTTCTGCCTTTTTACCGGAAAGAGCCAACGCCAGCGCTCCATCCCCGTAAATCACGTTGCCGTCCGCGCCGGAACTCTCTGTCCATTGGCTTTCGCCATTGAAGTTATCTTCAACCAACACGCGCGTGTAGTTCGGGGGCGTTAATCCCTCCAATGGGTTGGGCGTGACCTCATAGACGCGTTGGGTCGGGGTGGGAGTATCCGGGAACCAATCGATAGTGGGACTGGGCAGCGGAGTCTCCGTTGGGGCGGGCGTCAGTGTTGGCGACTCAGCAGGCGCGGGCAAAGGCAAGCAAGCGCCCAGCAGCAGAGCTGCGCCACAAAGCAACACTAAACAAGAACGGGCAAATTTCATTCTCCATATTGTACCCAATCCTTCCCAAGCGCGTTTGCCGCCCTGAGTTTGCCAGGCTTTTCCCCTCTGTATTTAACTGGGTATAATGGTAATATTCGAATGAGAGGTGAAAATGAACAGCTTGAAAAAATTTCTCCTTCCCGTTGCCATCATCGTCTTTGCGCTTATCTCTGGCGTGCTGCTGTGGAGCGCTGCTGCTTCCCTGCCCGCCAACGCGCAAGCCGTATATCAAACCCCCACGCCCGACGCCGAAGGGCGCATTTACTATACCGTGGAAGAAGGCGACACCTGCACCCGCGTGTTCTTGCTGACAAACGTCTCCATCGATGACATCATCCGTCTGAATGGACTGACTGAAAGCTGCAATCTGATCACTGGCACGAAAATTCTGCTTGGAACAGTTGCCGCGCCGGCGCTGACAGAAACCGCTATGCCTACCCCCACCATCGCGCCGGAAAATATTACCCCCACCCCCACGCCAGAGCCGGGTTTCGCGAAGGTTTGCGTTGTGCTCTTCAACGACCTGGACGGCACTGGCATGCGCACCGAAGGCGAGACCTATCTGTACGGCGGCGTGGTGAGCATCAACGACCGCCTTGGCAAGGTGTCGCTGACCGGAACGACCGTTGCCGGAAACCCCGACGAAGTTGACCCGCTGTGCTTTGAAAACATCCCTGAGGGCAGCTACAACATTACTGTTGCCATCCCGGACGGGTTTAATGCCACCACCATCACCAACTACCCGCTGGAAGTGAAAGCGGGCGAGCAAGCCACTATTGACTTCGGCGCGCAGGTTGCCACCGCCGCGCCGGGCGAAGAAGCTGCTTCACCCGCGGGCAGGTCTCCCATTATGGGGATTGTTGGCGTTGTCGTGCTCGCGGCTGGGATTGGGCTTGGTTTTGTGATGTGGCGTCAACGCAAGGTGTAGTCTTGTAATCGAAAGCGACAAAAAGCCGGCTGTAAAAACAGCCGGCTTTTCTTGTCACAAGGTAGCATGTTATTTTCTGGCAATTGATTGTTTCGCCGCCGACCCAAGGACATGTCATTCTGACACGAAAAAGGTGCGGGTCGAAGCGAAGAATCTACACAAGCAAAAGCAAGATCCTTCGCTGGCGCTCAGGATGACAAACGCTGCATCATTGCAAAGGAGCATTAGCGACTGTGGCAATCTGCGTTTTAGCGTGGAATACCCGCAGACAAATCTCAGTACCCGCCTCAAGCATAGCGCGCACAATTTTTTTTAAGTGCCATATTACTGAAAATCAATTTCAGGATAACAAAAGTTGAGAGCTATGCCGTGCGCTGCTCCAACCAGATATCCGCGTCGTTGTGGTAACCAGCCCGCTCCCAAAAGCCCGGGCGGTCGTGCGCGCTGAATTCCAAACCCCGCAGCCACTTAGCGCCCTTCCACAGGTACACATCTTTCAGGTCATCGCGGCCTGGGATAACGCCTGTCACGCCGCGCAAAGGGTAGCCGTGCTCCGGCGTGAGCGGCTGCCCTTCGTAATGGGTCGCCAGCAGAAAATTATCCGCCGCAGCCACCTCAATTGGCAGGTTGGCGGTAAACCCAAATTCGGCATGCTGAATCACAAAACGCGCCTCAGCGCTAGGCACCACCAGGCCAAGTTCGCGCAGTGTTTTCAGGGAAACGCCTTCCCAGTGGGTGTCCAGCTTGCTCCAGGTGGTCACGCAGTGCAGGTCCATCGTCAGCGCTGTGCGCGGGAGCGCGCAAAATTCGTTCCAGCTAAGCGTCAGCGGTTTTTCCACCTCTCCCCAGACGCGAAAGGTCCAGGTTTCCGGGTCAAAATTGGGGACAGGGCCGTAGTGCAGCACCGGAAAGCGCTTGGTCAGCAGCTGCCCCGGAGGAATTCGCCCTGGTTTCGGTTTTCCGTTTTGTGTCTGTTCAGTCATTTTGCTCCTATAGTGAGGCTTTCCCCGGGCATAAGCGCTTCCACGCGGGTATCTGTTTCGGTTTCCACGCGCCTTTTCCAGGCATTCACATCCTGCTGGATGAGCGGGAAGGTATTGTAATGGATTGGAATAACCACCTTGGGCTGCAGCAGCCGTACCGCACGCAGCGCGTCTTCAGGTCCCATGGTGTAGTTATCCCCAATCGGGATGGCCGCCAGGTCCAACCCTTCCTCGCCAATCAGCCGCATGTCGCCAAAGAGACCCGTATCCCCAGCCAGGTAAATTTTCTCGCCAGCCTTGGTCGTGAGCAAAAACCCGGCTGGGTTGCCGCCGTCGCTGCCGTCCGGGAGCGCGGAGCCGTGCAGCGCCTGGGTGAGCTTGAGATAACCAAACGGATACTGGTATCCTCCGCCAATGTGTTGGGCATGCGTTTTAATGCCCTTTGCAGAAAACCAGCCGCTGATTTCCGCGTTGGCGATGACGGTCGCGCCGGTGCGCCGCGCGATGTCCAACGCGTCGCCGACATGGTCGCCGTGCCCATGTGAAATAAGCACAAAATCCGCGCGCACATTCTGGGCTTTCACAGGCGCGGCAGGGTTTCCGCTGAAAAACGGGTCCACCACCAGCGTTATACCACCACAGTCCAGACCAATAGTCGCGTGTCCGTACCAGGTAAATATTGTGCTCATAGCTCTCCTTCTTCTTTCCCTGCGATTATACCTTCCCTCGGGAGCTTTGTTCGCGTTTGCGCCCTTGTCTTTCCGCTCAACGCAGCCAGACGAATGCTCCCTCGTCCCCACGCCAGACGTCCGCGGTCACCAATCGCGCTTGCAGCAGCGGAAATTGGTAATGGAAAAGCCCATCACTGGCCAACAGGAAAAAGCCCTTGGAATCCTCTTGCCACACCAGAGCGCTGACCGCTTGTTCCGTCAATACTTGCAGTTGGAAACCCTGCGGTGAGTACAAGCGCGCGCCGTTTGCTCCCCAGCCAATCAGCCAGTGTCCATCAGGGGATATTCCCAGCCTTTCTTCACCCGGCAGGGAAAACACAACACCGCTTCGGTCAAATAAAATAGTTCCAGCCGAGCCGGAAGC
>JAAZPN010000200.1 GCA_012797215.1 Chloroflexota bacterium
ATCCGCGGTTAACGCGTTGGCGGCGAAAAGCTCAGCCGCGCGCCGGCGAGCAAGCGCTTCCACGATATCCACGTACTCCACACCCTTGTAATAGCGCAGGTCGCTGTAGCGGCGGTAGGTGCCCAATTGGGTGGCATAATCCAGGATTTCCGACTGGCTCATCGTACGGGTTTCAGCGCGCGGGTAGCCCTCGGCGTATATGTTGGTATAGGGAGAGGCAAGCAATTCGCGCACCGCCAATGGGGCACTGCTTTCGCTGGGAATCATAATCAGTCGGCGGGCTTGTCTTTCGCCTTCCAGGACCGCTAATTTTTCCAGGTCTAAATCAAGGTCGGATAGATGTTTTTCGAAGAGGAAACCATTCATTGGAGCTCATCCTTGGCATAAAATATGCCCAGTACAGGGCATTTGAATTCTTGTGCTTGGATTGGTAAGGTTAAATCAATTTGTAGCCGGACGAGGAGGACACGCGCACTCATAGCTGGCCTAAATTGCTCTTTGACCATCCATCCAAAGTGTACCATTGCCTTAAGTATACCCCATCTTGCGTCTGCTGAAGGCGGATTCTCGGCAGGCTCGACAGCGCCTTGCACCGGTCTTTCCTGATGCTATAATGCGAACGGAGACCCTGTGGACCTACTGCGAGCGGAAGCTGAACTGGTTGAACGAGCCAAAACAAACCCGGAAGCGTTCGGAGAGCTTTACGAAAAGTACATCGAACGCATATATAATTATGTCTATTTTCGGGTGGGCAGCGTGCACGACGCAGAGGATCTCACCGCCAAAGTATTCCTGAAAGCCCTGAACAACCTGAACCGCTACAAATTTGTGGGATTGCCCTTTTCCGCCTGGTTGTACCGCATCGCGCACAATTTGATCGCCAACCATCATCGCGATCAATCCCGCAAGCGGGAAATCCCGATTGAGGACATGGCTGTTGTGAATGTTGCCTCACGACTGCCATCCATGGATGCTTCAGTGGGTCACGCTCAGGAGGCTGAGGCGCTCTGGAAGATGATAAACGACCTCTCTCCACAAAAAAGAGAGCTGATTCTACTCAAATTCGTTGAAAAACTATCAAACTCTGAGATTGCTGCGGTGTTAAACAAGAGTGAGAGCGCAATTAAAAGCCTCTACCACCGCACGCTGCTTGAAATGCGGGATCGCATGGGCGGCGAGCATTATTAGAAAGCTGGCGAATAAGAGAATGACACGAGACCAACAAAGAATCATGGCTGAAAGCAAAAACCTGGAGCAGTTCGAAAGTGGGATCGCCGAGCGGCTTCGTCCAGTGCGCCCGAATTTATTTTACCGGTCCGCGTTAAAAGCCCGCCTGGAGCGGTCGAAAATCTTTGCCAGGCGAAAAGCAGCCGGCGCTCTGAGCGTCCTTTGGTTGATAGCGGCTCTGTTCGTGGTATTAATCGGGGAAACTATTTATGCTGCCGCGCGTGCACGCCACAAACAAACTCGCGCAACAGGTCAGGACTGATAATCCAACAGTTTTGCGCGCAAGATATCATCGCGCGGCTCCACTAACATGGAGCCATCCGGAAAAACAATGGTAGGCACGCGGCGCATGCCCTGATTAACGCTCTTGACGAATTCCACCGCGCCCGAGTTTTGGTCCAAATCAAACCAGACATAGGGAACCTGCATATCGCTAAACACCCGCTTGGAGCGCCTGCAATCTCCACACCAGTTCACCCCATAAAAAAGAATCCGACTTTCTGTGTTCAAGCGTATTACCTCTAAGGATTGTCAGACAGCCCCAAAGGGAGGGGCTGTCTGCTGTGGTTTTCGAGAAGGTTTAGTTGGTAAGGGTCGAGCGTGTCCAGTCGCCAACCAGCCAGTACTTGAAGTCCTTGCCGTGATACGTTTCCACGGCGGCGTAAATGGCATAAGCCAGGCAGCCAATCGGCAGCAGGCTGAATATCAGCGCGAACGGTATCAGGATTAAGCCAATCAGGATAATCGACAACAAACCGGTGATTGTCCAGACAAGGCCGATCAGCAAACCTCCGCCGAGAAAGAAAACCAGCTGGAAAATTAACGCTTGCAGGCTTTGATAGGCGACATATTTAGATTTATCTTTATAAATCAGATAAATCACCAACGCAGCGGCTGTTCCCAGCAAGCCTGTAAATAAGTTGACGAAGATGTACAGGTGCGCCAGGAGAGCCCAGGTGCGTTCTTCCGTAGTGACACCTTCCTCTGGAATGGCTGTAAAAACTGGTTCCACTACAGGAGTTTCTTCAGGGGTGGAAAATTCAGTTTGTTCTGACATTGTGAACCTACTTTCTCTAATTAAGTTCTCTTAATAATATATGCAGGCTGGCGCTGTTACCCTAGAAAATCTGTGGTCTTTGGACTTTTCTGCTAAGCCCATTTCATTTTCTTGACAAAGTCCGTAATGACTGGAATAGTCACGCGTTCGCCGCGGCTGGCCGCCATGCCCCAGATAATAACGAGTACAAAAATAGCCAGGCCGACAAGTCTTTCAATCAGTCCGCGCTGCAAAATTGCGATTACCAGCCATGCTAGTGTGCCGAACACCAAAGCCTGCGCCAGGTGGGCCTTAATGAACGGACGCGTTCTTTTCTTGGCGAGAAAAAGCAGCACTATGGGCACCACGGGCGAAAAAATGTAGGAGAGAGTTGCCCAAAGGCGGTCATCCTGGGTTATTTCGGTCTCGACGTTCGGTTCTTCACCTCCATCCAGAAACGCGTATTGATTCGCGTTCAATAGTTCGTAACTGAATGGCGACGGTTCACGCGTGTCGCGCGCAAGGAATTCGATCTCGCCTCGTTCTACGGCGCGGAACAATTTTTTCAACGCCTCCATGTCGTGCGCTTCGTGCAGACAGTCGTCCATTGTTTGCTGCACGAGTGGATCGTCGGGAAGTTCGATATCACCGACAACGTTTTCCTGACAGCCAGTCAATTTCGGAAA
>JAAZPN010000201.1 GCA_012797215.1 Chloroflexota bacterium
AAGAAACTTTTAGCTACCAAGTCATTAAGGAAAATCGGGTTTTTATTTTTTGGAAGGGCAAACAAGTCAAGGTCCTAAAAGGAAAATCTGCCCAGCTCATGCTTGATAAGATTGCAGGGCTTGACGCTAAAGGCGAGCAGCTGCTGCTGGCCAAGCTAACAGGCAACTTCAGGCGCGGCAACGAACGCTAAACAGCCCTGCTCTCAGAGACTTGCATAACCCCGCTTACGCGCGGGCGGCGGGTGCGCCCGCGATTTTTGGGGGCTAATAAGCTGGGGATTAGGTGACAATGCGCGTTCGAGCCCCCCACGGGCCAGGATTGACCGCGGAAAGCCTGTCAGGTTTTTCCTCTCAAAACATCTTAGGGATCAGTCACCACCGGGTAACCCTGCGCCTGCCAGTCGTTCATGCCGCCGTCCATGGAGGTGACCGTCTTAAAGCCGGCGGTCTCAAGAATATCCCGGCCTTGCGCGCTGCGGTTCCCTGAACGGCAAACTACCACGATGGTCTGGTCTGTGGGCAGTTCACCGGAGCGCTGCAGAAGCTGCCCCAGGGGAATGAGGGTCGCTCCATTAATATGGCCCTGCGCCCATTCGCTCGGTTCGCGCACATCCAGGATAAACGCCCCCTCCTGCCGCAAGGCTGCTGCCTGCTCAACGCTGACCTCGCGCGGGAGTTTGACGCTGTTACTGTTGTTCTGCCGAATCCAGAGGAAAACAAGCCCCACGGCTGCCGCTGCGACCAGCAGCCAAATCCAGGCAGGGAACCCTTTTTTGGAGATTTTCGGGGAGGTTTTTTTGTTACTCACTGGTTATCCTTTTCTCAGCGCAAACAATAATCGCTTATCGCGTTTCGGGCGGTTTTTTACACTGTCAGGATGAATTATCAAGAAAACCAGGCGGATGACCAAATATCTACCGCCTGGCAGCTTATACAATCGCGCTCAGCTGTGTTTTAGGCTTCTTCGCCAGCGTCCTCGTCCGGGTCGTCTGCTTTGGGCTCCTCAGCCTCAAGCAAAGCTTCGGCAGTTTCCAAAACTGCGCCACCGGTCTGGTCGTTGATGACGGTCTGCGCGGTGTTCACCAGACCCACGCCCTGCGCCTGGTCAATCAACGCTTCGGTGTGTTGCACAAGGTCCACGCCCTGACCATCCACGGCTAGTGTTTCGGCCTGGGTGACTATCCCGCTGCCCAGGCTCTCGGCGCTTTGCTGCACACGGGTTGCGTCCAGCCGCGCGGTGTTAACGTCCAGCGTTTCAACAGTTTTCTGCACGATATCGCCATCCAGCGCGGAGCTGATTTCTTCACGCGTTTGGACGACTGTCATACTGTCATCTTCTACTATGCGGGTGCGGACGACCTGCAGCGTCTCCGGTCCGTCAATGCCATCCAAGTCATGCTCAACCACGCGCACAATTTCCACGCCCTCGCCGGTCTTCAGCAGCTCCTGCGCGTCTTCCAGCAAGGCTTCCGCTTTCGCTTCTTCTGCTTCTGCGCGCAGTACAAGCTCTTCCGGGCTTTCTTTTTTGAGCGCAAGATAGAGCGCGAAGGCCGCCAGGACGCCCAGCAGCGCCCAGCCGTACCAGGGCAGGCTGTTCGGGTCCGCCTGGAGAACATTGAAACCAAACAGACTGAGCACGAGCACAGAGAACGCAATCAACATAGCCATAGAAAACCTCCTGAAATTTTTGTTTATTCCATCACAATTGTAATGTTGTTTGCGGCAAACACGGGCATTTGTCAGACCAAAACACTCACGCCGCGCACAGCCCCTTAAGCACGCGCAGCGCTCGCAAGCTGACCCATTTACTCACCTGCCCCAGCTTGCCGTAATTGCCCCAGGTTTTATCCGCGTAGCGATACTCCAATGCCCATTTGCCCGGCTGGGTCTGTTTGCTGAGGATAAGGTTTATCAAGCCCGCCAGGCGCGGGTCCGCCCCGTAACCCAGTGGCACCAGCGCCTCGGCCAGCTGCAGCAAATCGGTGATATAGAAAACAGGGAACCCAAATTTCCACCAATTTCCGCTGACCTTGCCCTGGTACGGCCAGGCTGCCGTCAGGGGGTCCACGTCCAAAAAGAATTTGGCGCCGCGTTCAATGGCTCGTCCAATCACACCGCCGCGCCGTTCGGGCGGAAGCAGCGAGAAGGCCAGCATCACTTTCACCGCCCCCCAGGCGCAGGGCTGCGAATCATTCGCTGAACAAACAAAATCCGGACCGCGCT
>JAAZPN010000202.1 GCA_012797215.1 Chloroflexota bacterium
AAATAGAAATAATTTCCCCTTACTATTCGATTGAACAGTTCACCACCGCGGATGGAACGGAGATTACCCGCAGTATCATCAATGGTCCTTCCCAGCCGCTGCCTGAATATCAGGCGGAACGCGAAGCTTCTATGACAGCGATTGAACCCGAAGGCACGCTTGGGAACATGCCCTCTTACGATTGGGTATTCGGCTGTTCTGCCGTTTCCGGCGCGATGATTGCGGGCTATTACGACCGCACCCTTTATCCCAATATGTACACGGGGCCTGCTAACGGTGGCGTGATGCCTCTGACCGACACTGCCTGGTCGACATGGTCGGATGGGTACGAAACCTACCCGAATAACCCGTTGATTGCTTCTCATAATGGGATAGATGGCAGAACTATCAAAGGCTCGATTGATGATTACTGGGTCAAATATGGCAGCACCGCCAGCGACCCTTACATTACTGGCGGCTGGACGCAGCATACCTGGGGAACCGCCATTGGCGATTACAT
Organism: Chloroflexota bacterium; assembly: GCA_012797215.1. The sequence goes on from JAAZPN010000202.1 coordinate 500, forward strand.
GAAGACAAGCCAGTCGGCATACAGCAACACCGATGGTTCGACGAATTTTTATAACTACACAAGCTCAGCGGATAAACTGACCTGCGCGGCCATGGAAGGCTTTGATATTGACCACCTGGACGGCACCTACGGCCGCAAGCTGTTCTATGAAGCGCGGGGTTACACGGTGACGGACTGCTTCAATCAGAAAACTGACAACAATGCTGGTGGATTCACGCTGGCAAATTTCCAGGCGGAAATTGACGCGGGGCACCCCGTTTTGCTGAACCTGGCGGGGCATTCCATCGTAGGCTACGGCTACAACGGCGCCACCATTTATATCCGCGATACCTGGGATAATGACCCTGGCCACACGTACACCATGCCCTGGGGCGGCAGCTACAGCGGGATGGTTTTGCAATCGGTCAGCGTGGTGCACATTACCCAAGGAGTTACCTATAAACAGTACATGCCTGCCCTGTTCAAGGCCGCGCCTCCTCCTCCCCCGAGCAACCCATTCCTGAACCCGGGCTTTGAGCAGGGCGCCGTTTCCTGGACGGAATACTCCTCAGGCGGTTGGGACCTGATCTGGCTGGCTGGCGAAACACCTGTTGCGGCGCATGGGGGCACCTGGCTGGCCTGGCTGGGCGGCGCTGATAACGAAACTGGGCAACTCTCGCAAACGATTACCATTTCCGGCACAGCGCCCTACCTGCACTTCTGGTACTACTCTGCGTCGGAAGATGTGTGCGGTTGGGACTACTTCAGGGTAAAGGTTAACGGCTCAAACATCTATGAATTCACTCTGTGCGAGTCTAGTAATTCAGGCGGCTGGGTTCAGGTTGTCTTGAATCTTGCAGGTTATGCAGGCACCAATAAAACAGTGATGTTTGAAGTCACCACGGACAGCAGCCTGAACAGCAACCTGTTCCTGGATGATGTTTCGATGTCCAGTTCGGCTATGATGGCGGAAGAAGCGCCTGTGCCGGCGGAGTGGTACCCGGGCTCGTCGCTGCTGAGCAAGTAAGGTTTGTTGTTAGGATTTTACAATTCCAGCCCCCCGGTATCCGGGGGGCTTTTTTGCTTGGTGTTGAGTACGTTTATCTTGTGGGTTAAGGAAAAATACGAGCGTGAGTAGGAGCATTTGCCCGCTTAGTATTATGTCACCGCGGAGATTTCGTCATTGCGATGGAGTGGCAGCGACAAAAGCAATCTCCCGCTATGCCACCAGGGAGATCGCCACGCTGCGCTCGCGATGACGTAGAGTTCGTCATTGCGATGGAGCGCCAGCGACAGAAGCAATCTCCCGCCAAGCCCACAGGGAGATCGCCACGCTGCGCTCGCGATGA
>JAAZPN010000203.1 GCA_012797215.1 Chloroflexota bacterium
TATATGTAATAATACAGAAAGCCCCCCCTTCTCCGTGCTACAATTACCCGCATGACCAGCCCTTCCCCATCCCAGCCCATCGCCCTCTACGACTCCGGCGTGGGCGGGCTTTCCGTCCTGCGCGCGGTGCGTTCCGCCCTGCCCCACGAGCACCTGCTCTACTTCGGGGACCAGGCCAAGGTGCCCTACGGCAGCCGCTCGCTGGAAGAACTGCGCGCCATCGCCGAATCGGTCGCGCGTTTTCTGCTATCCCAGGGCGCCAAGCTGATTGTCATCGCCTGCAACACCGCCTCGGCCGCCGCGCTCAAGCATCTGCGCGCGGTCTTCCCGGGGGTGCCCTTCGTTGGGATGGAACCCGCGGTCAAACCCGCCGCCGAGCAAACCCACACGCGCAAGGTCGGGGTGCTGGCCACGCCTTCCACGTTCCACGGCGAGCTGTACGCCTCGGTGGTGGAACGCTTCGCGCAGGATGTGGAAATTTTCCAGTCCACCTGCCCGGGGCTGGTAAGCCAAATCGAAAAAGCGCGCCTGAATACCCCCAAAACCCGCCGCATCCTGGAAGAAGCCGTTTTGCCGATGCTGGCTGCCGGCGCGGATACGCTGGTGCTGGGCTGCACGCATTACCCCTTTGTCATCCCGCTGATTGAAAAAATCGCCGCCGGGCGCGCCCGCGTGATTGACCCCGCCCCCGCGGTGGCGCGTCAGACCGCGCGCGTTTTGGCGGAGCGCGATCTGCTCAACCCCAGCCCCAAAGAGGGCAGTCTGCGCTTCATCAGCAGCGGGGAAGCTGCCAGGTTTGAATACGCGCTTTCGCGTTTGCTTGGGTTGAACGCCCCGGCAGAAGCCGCGCGCTGGCAGGGCGGCGAGCTGATCCTTATTCCAAAGAATTAATAAGAAAATAGCCTGAGAAGCGCCAGCGCAAAGCCCGTTTGCCAGGTGAGCACGCGCGGCTGGCCTTCCGCCACGGCGTCCTCCAGCTGCTCGCGCGAGAGCAGCCTTACCCGCGCGTCTGCCCCCTGTGGGGCAGGCACAGCCATGCGCGCCAGAAAGTAATAACCGCGCCCGTAGCCGCTTTCCGCGTCTGTGATGAAATCGCCCAAAAAGACCCAGTCCAGGGAGCTGTATCCGGCTTGCTGCAGCAGAAGCCTTTTGGCAGCGTCCGCGGCTTCTTCCCCCACGCGAATGAGGCCTTCCACTGGGGCGGGCAGCGGTCCGCGCACGGCGTATGGATGCTGCTCGAGAGTGACGAAGCGGCCGTTCGCGTCCACCGCGGTTACAACGGTGTATTCCGGCGCGTCCAACCACAGCCAATCTTCATTTTGGGAACCATCAGGCAGCTCCACGCTGCGCTTTTCGACAGCCAGCCTGGGTTTGCGGTCCAGGATGACTTCGCGGGCGAGGGTCTTCCAGAGTTTCATGATTATTCCTTTCAATCAGCCAGGTCCGCCGGCCGCACGCCCAAATCCTCAGGTAGGATTGTCAGGCCGCGGAAGGCATCAAAGCTGAGCGCGTCCATCTGCAAGTTCCGACGCTGTTTAAGCGCGAAGAAGAGCTCCAAGTAGCTGGTCGGCACGCGTGCGCTCCAGTCCAATCCAAGCGCTGCCGCGGCGGCGCGGATGGACTCTGCCGAGGGGCCTTCCAGTTCGGTAAAGAACCCAAACGGCATTTCGTCCAGCGCCACCAGCACTCCGCCCAGGTTGTACGTCTCGCGCATCTTCTCGTAGCTGGTATAGACCCGGTAGCCCAGAGCCTCCAACAGGCGCTTTGCCGCGCCAAAATCGGAGACCTCAAACTCAATCTCCTGCCGCTCCAAAACGCCTTCGCGCACCTGTCCGGGACCCTTGAAAGTGAGGTGGGCTGCCTGGTCCGCGCGCAGACGCAGCACCTGGGCTTGCGCGCGCAGGCTCATTTCGGGCGTGTCAAAGCGCAGGTTTTGCTCGAATACGCGCGCCTGGACGAGTTCCGCGCCACTGTCAATCACCCGCTGGCGCAAGCGCCCGGGGTTGGCAAGGTAAAACTTGACTTCAATTTCCTGATCCATGCGCGGTCTGCTTTCCCTTTTTGATAAGGTAAGTATATCCTGCCGCGGCTGCCAGCGAGAGCGCGTGTAGACCCAGCTTGAAGAGTGGGTTCCCGCCGCGCTGCTCCGGCGCCCA
>JAAZPN010000204.1 GCA_012797215.1 Chloroflexota bacterium
GGCGCTTGCTGGCGCCGCGCTCTCAGTGGCTGGCTTGCAGATGCAAACTATGTTCCGTAACCCGCTGGCGGACCCTTTCATCCTGGGCATCAACTCCGGCGCGAGCCTGGGTGTCGCGCTGGCGGTGTTGGCAATCGGCGCGACCGGCAGCATTTTGCTGGCTGGCATCAGCACGGCGGGAGACCTCGGTCTGGCGCTTGCTGCCTCTATCGGGGCTGGGCTGGTGTTGGGCTTGATTTTATTGGTCGGAAGGCAAGTAAAAAACCCCACTACTCTGCTGATTTTGGGTTTGATGTTTGGCTACGCTGCCAGCGCGCTTACCAGCCTCTTGATTTACTTCAGCCTGCCTGAGCGAATTCAAGCTTATACCGTTTGGTCTTACGGCTCTTTCAGTGGAGTGACCTGGGGACAGCTGAAGGTGATGGCTCCGGTAATTCTGGCCGGGCTGGCAATGACCATCTTTTTGCCAAAACCGCTGAACGCGCTGCTCTTGGGTGAAGAATATGCCCGCAGCATGGGCGTGGATGTGCGTTGGACACGGGTGTTCATTTTGCTCAGCGCGTCCATTTTAGCAGGCACTGTGACAGCTTTTTGCGGACCAATAGGCTTTATTGGGGTGGCGGTGCCGCACCTTTGCAGAAACTTGCTGCGCAGCGCTAATCACAAATTATTACTGCCTGCCTCTGCGCTGCTTGGGGCGGCGCTGGCGCTTATCGCGGACGTCCTTGCCCAATTGCCGGGCAGTCAATTTGTGCTGCCCATTAACGTGGTAACCTCGCTTTTCGGCGCGCCATTTGTGGTGTGGGTCATCATCCGTCAGCGCAAGGGAAGGACTTCGTTTTCAATATGAACGCTCCAATCCTCAGCGCGCGCGATTTACAGATTGGTTTCCAGTCCTCCCATGGCAGCCGCAAGCTCATTGCCAGCGGTCTGAACCTGGAACTATGCGCCGGGGAGTTTGTTTGCCTGGCTGGGCCTAACGGCGTTGGCAAATCCACGCTCCTGCGCACGTTAACCCGCCTGCAGTCAGTCCTGGGGGGCGAAGTGCTGCTAAAAGATAAAGCGCTGCATGCTTATAGCAGCAAGGAACTCGCGGGCTTGGTCAGCATTGTGTTGACGGAGCATGTGCAGGTGAACGTTATGCGCGTCCGCGAGCTGGTAGGCTTGGGGCGTTCGCCTTATACGGGTATTTTTGACAGCCGCTCGCGGCAAGACGATGATGCGGTTCAGAAAGCATTAGCGCTTACTGATGTCGCTCACCTTTCAGACCGTTTTGTGCAGGAACTAAGTGATGGCGAAAGACAAAGAGTGATGATAGCGCGCGCCCTGGCTCAGGAACCGCTTTTATTGGTGTTGGACGAACCGACAGCGTTCCTGGACTTGCCGGGCAGGATTTCCATCATGCACCTTCTGCGGGATCTGGCCCGAGGACATCAACAAGCTGTGCTAACCTCCACGCATGATTTGGATTTAGCGATGCGCACCGCGGACCGCATTTGGTTGATGAATCGAAATGGCGAAATTTCACAGGGCTCCCCTGAAGACCTGGTACTGAATGGTCAGTTTGGACGCACATTCAGCCAGGCGAATCTGCGCTATAACGCGCTGACGGGTCAGTTCGAGGAGGAGGGTGGGAAAGCGCTGCCCGTGGTGCTGCGGGCGGAGGGGCTGGCTGGAGCCTGGACCGCGCGCGCACTGCGCAGGGCTGGGTATGAGGTTTTGGTCGAAGGCGGGCAAGAGCTACCGATAGTAGAAGTGGAAGGGCAGGGGGCCTCCAATTGCTGGCGGCTTACCTGGCAAGGGATTACCCGCGAAGTAAGCTCAATTTATGCCTTGCTGGCCGCTCTGCTGGAATTGGCTTAAGCTGCCGGCAAAAATTCTCCTACCAGCAGCGCGATTGTGGCAAGGAAGATAATTCCAGTTAACGCGTACCCCAGGTAATTTGAAAAACGATTATTCACCCATTTTCCCATGATGTTTTTATCATTTGCCAGCACGAGCACCAGGATGAGAATCACCGGCAGCAGGATGGCGTTCACGGATTGAGAAATAAGCATAATCTGGAACAACGGAATACCTGGAATTAGCACGAAAAGCATGCTGATGAGCATGATGCTGATAAAAATGAAATAAAACACTGGAGCGTCTTTAACCGGGCGGTTTAGCCCGCGCTCGAAACCGAAGGCCTCACACATTGCGTAGGTCGTGGAAAGCGGCAGTACAGAGACTGCCAGTAGCGAAGCTCCCAGCATCCCAATCGCGAAAAGAAGGCTGGAAAAAGAGCCAGCCAGGGGGCTGAGGGCCATGGCGGCTTCCTCCGCGCTGTTCACCAGGATTCCCTTTGGAAATAGGGTTGCGGCGGTCGTGATGATGATGAACGCGGAAATGATGTTCCCCCATACTGAACCGAACACCACGTCTATGCGCGTGTGCTTGTAGTCTTTAATGTCCGTGCCCTTATCCGCGACGGACGCCTGAAGGTAAAAGATGCCCCAGGGGGTAATCGTAGTGCCGATGACTGCCAGCACTGCCAGCAGATACTCGGCTCCTAACTCAATGGTGGGAGTAAGCGCGTCTTTGAGGATGATGCCCCAGTCCGGTTTGATGACAAAAACAGTGATGACATAACTGAAAGCTGAAAGACAGAGAACAAGCAAAATCTTTTCGACGCTTTTGTAATTGCCCCGAAGTATTACTAAACCGATGATTAACCCTGCCAGGGGAACGGTGAGGTAACGGCTGATGCCGAAAAGTTCTCCCACTGCTGCTACGCCAGCGAACTGCGCTAATGTTGTTCCTGTGTTGGCGATAAGCAGACAAGCCATGGCAAAGGCTGAGGTTCGGACGCCAAATCTTTCGCGGATTAGGTCTGCGGTGCCTTTACCAGTAACGGTTCCCATCCGGGCAGCCATTTCCTGCACGAGCACTTCGCCTACTGTGATGAGGAGAATAATCCACAAGAAGCCGTAACCATACCTTGCGCCTGAAATGGAATAGGTGGCGATCCCGGGCGCGTCATTATCCGCGCTGGCAGTGATGATGCCTGGTCCAATCAGGCTGAAAAAAAGGAAAAACTTGCGCAGCCAAAAAGGAAACCTTAGTTGCTTTTTCATGATCCCCTCCGCCTATTTCCCCGAGAATCTCGGCAGTTTCTTTTTCCAGGCGGTGGGCAAAACGGTATCCAGGGCGTCATCCACGGTCACGATGCCAATCATGCGATTGCTCTCAGGCTCGACCACTGGCAGGGCCATCAGGTCGTACTTGGCGACCAGGTAAGCGGCTTCTTCCTGGGGGGTGAGGGGATTCACCTGCGCGATGTCATCGTCTATCCATTTGGAAAGCGCTTGCTCCAGCGGCGCGGTCACCAAATCTCTCAGGCTGATCACGCCTTTTAGCTGCTGCTGTTCATCCAGAAGGTAGACGTAATACATGAACTCGTCCTCCATCGCTTCTTCGGAGGAACGCAGGTAGGTCAGGGCTTGTTCAACGTTATAGGTGTACGGAACCCAGGCAAATTCTGTGGTCATAATGCCGCCTGAAGAAGTCTCGGGGTAGCCAAGCAGCGTGCGCACCTCTTCGGCATCATCATCTTCCATCAGGGTAAGCAAGCGCTCACTGGTTTGGTCATCCATGTCCGCCAGGATATCCGCTGCTTCGTCAGGGTCCATTTCTTCCAGGACGTCGGCGGCGCGTTCCGGGTGCAGATGGGAAAGGACTGCCTGCTGAACTTCCTGGGAGCTTTGTTCAAGCGTATCCGCCAATTCTTCATTCGGGAAACCTTGCAGCAAGGCTTTGCTTGTGTGACTGTCCAGGTCATCGAGGATCGCGGCGATGTCCGCGGGAGGCATCTGCACCAACCTGGATTGGGAGACACTCAGGCGCAGCGGGTCGTCATGCTCAATCGATGCTACAAATTCCCAAGGGATGACGTGTGTTTTGGCTTCCTTCTTAAAGGTGCGGGCTATCGATTTCCCGATTTTCTCCAAACCCAGGCGGACGCCAGTCCATCATCTCAAACGCAAACTTCATCATCGCCAGCTTCTTCTTTCCGTCCTCCTCCTTCCAGTCCACCAACCCAGCCGTGAAGTCCCTGTTGAAAATCGCATCGTCCAACGCATATAGCTCCAAATACGTGCTGATTCCATGACGCCGCGACTTCGGCACCACCGTCCGCCACCAAGCATTCGCGTACAGATGCTCCTGCACCTTGTTCATCTTGAACCGCACTCGCTTCATGTTCGAATCAACAATCCAGTA
>JAAZPN010000205.1 GCA_012797215.1 Chloroflexota bacterium
GGCGCGGTCAATGGCAATCTTTACGCTGATGAGTACAACGTGGATTTCGACCTGCTGCCCGAGGCGCGGCGGTACTACACTAACATCGTTGGCAAGTATGGACGCCAGGTGCTGGCCCTTCTGGATAAAATCTCCAAGCTTGATATTGGAATGATCCTTCCGCTGCATGGTCCCATTCTGCGGCAGGACCTGCATTATTACATCGAGAAATACAGCAAATGGGCGTCTTACACTCCTGAAGAAAAGGGGATCGTGATTGCCTATGGCTCGATCTATGGCAACACGGAAAAGGCGGCTGAATTGCTGGCTGCCAAGCTGGCGGATCGGGGCGAAAAGAACATCGTAATCTATGATGTCTCCGCCTGGCATCCTTCGTATATTCTTAGCGACTGCTTCAAGTTTGACCGACTGGTTTTTGCCTCGTCCACATACAATACGGAAATATACCCCCCGATGGAGACGCTGCTGCTGGAGCTCAAAGGACACAACATGCAAGGCCGGGCAGTGGCCGTGATCGAGAATGGTTCCTGGGCGCCGCAGAGCGGCAAGAAAATCCGTGAACTCTTGGCTGAAATGAAGGATATGCGCGTGCTGGAGAGCGAGATTTCTATCAAGTCGGCCATGACAGCTGCTGATGCCGAAGCTCTTGACGCCCTGGTGGAATTGATCGTCGCGGCATAGTATCGAAATCTCACAAAAACAAAGTGCGCGCCATCTGGCGCGCACTTGTATAATATCTCCTTATTCTGCAAGCATATGGCAACATTTGTCATGAAGCAAGAGGCAAGATGAGCATAGAAGAAATCGTTAAAAATCAGCGCGACTACTACATGACCGGGGCAACCAGACCGCTGGAATTTCGCTTGGAGTCCCTGCGCAAATTGCAGAAGTCAGTACGTGAAAACGAGAAGCAGATTTGTGATGCGCTTCTGAAAGACCTCAATAAGCATCCCTTTGAGTCCTACATGGCGGAAGTTGGAATGGTGCTGGACGAAGTTAAATTCCATATCCGTCATTTACGTCGCTGGATCAAGGATCAGGTCGTTCCTACCCCCCTGGTGCACTTCCCCGCCGTCAGTTTTACCTCTCCTGAACCGTACGGCGTAGCGCTGATCATGTCGCCCTGGAATTATCCAATTTTGCTGTGCCTGGACCCCCTGATCGGTGCGATCTCAGCCGGTAACTGTGCGGTGATCAAGCCCAGCGCCTACACTCCAGCCACCTCCCAGGTGATTGCGGACATTGTGAAAGCAATTTACCCTCCAGAGTACGTCACGGTGGTGCAGGGAGGCAGGCAGGAGAACACAGCCTTGCTTGAGCAAAAGTTTGACTACGTCTTTTTCACCGGTTCGATTTCAGTTGGCAAAGCAGTCATGGAAGCAGCGGCAAAACACCTCACCCCGGTTACGCTTGAACTGGGCGGTAAAAGCCCCGCTATCGTAGATGCCAGCGCGGATCTGAAGCTGGCGGCTAAGCGCATTGCCTTTGGGAAGCTACTCAACGGCGGGCAAACCTGCGTCGCGCCGGATTATGTTTTGGTCGAAGCCAGCGTTCGGGACACACTTGTGCGGAATTTCAAAGAGGTGCTGGACGAATTGTTCCCTAATGGCGATTACTCGGATCATGTGCGTATTGTTAATGAGCGCCATTACCAGGAGAAAAAGGCGCTGCTGGAAGGGCAAAAAATCGCGTTCGGCGGCGTTTTTGATGACGAGCGTCACACGCTGGAACCGACC
>JAAZPN010000206.1 GCA_012797215.1 Chloroflexota bacterium
GCGATGGCCTGGCGGGTTTCGGCCACCTTCGCGGCCGTTGAAGAAGTGCCCCAGGGGAAGCCAATCGTCGCGCCGACCTTGACGCCGGTGCCCTGCAGGGCTTGGGCAGCTGCGGCCACCCAACAGGCGTTCACGCAAACCGCCCCAAAGTGGTACTGCGCGGCTTCCAGGCAGAGCTGCTCAATCTGCTCGGCGGTGGATTCGGGCTTGAGCAGGGTATGGTCAATCAGCGCGGCGATAGCCGGAGTGGAAGCGGCCGAGCCCGGGTCTTTTTCCACGCCAACCTCTTTCAGGTGCCCGCGTTTGTCAAAGTGCGCCTGGACTCTGACGCCCTGGTAGTTTCCGCTTTTGTCATAGGATTTGTAGCTGGTTTTCTTGGTCATTGCATTCCTCTTTGTGCTTCCTCTAGTTTTTTCGGTCAGCCGCCCGCAAGGCTCTCAACCTGTCGGGGTCGCGTTCTCCGGCGGCGTCTTTACAGGTCAGCGCGTACGCGTTGAGGTCAAGCAGGTCTGTTATTTCGTAAGCGCGCGCCATATCCCTGGCAATCACAAATAACCCGTGCCCGGGCAGCAGGCAGGCGGACGCGCCATTTATTTCCAGCGTATTTTCCGCGCCAAATGCATCCAGGACGGCTTCCGCGAGCGCCTGCGTGCCTTCGAGCGCGGGCTGGCAGTAGGGAACCAAACCAAACGCGGCTAATTCGTCCAACACCAGCGGCATTGGCTGCGCCTTGGCGTAGAAAGCCCTCAAGGCGTTCGGGTGGGAGTGCATCACCGCTGAAATCCGCGGAAAAAAGGCCTGCTGCAGCGCCAGGTGCGCCGCGCTCTCCCGCGAAGCTTCCCCATCACCCGCCAGAATCTGTCCGCTTAGGTCAGTCACCAACACTTGTGAGGGCGAAAGTTCCCAACGCCACTCGGAAGCCGCGCCGCGCGGGGTGATGAAGACGCGTTCTTGCAGGCGGATGCTCAGGTTGCCGCCGACAGAATCTGTCAGACCGTTCGCGTATAAGCGGCGGCCGTATGCAACGATCAGATGGCGGGCAGTGTCAAAATCCAAAGCTTGCTCCGTGGTGATTATAGCCCGTTTTGGGGCGGTTCCTCTGGCGCCTTTAAAATCGCTTCCAGTTCCGCGATTACTTTTTCCAAGCCAAACCCGGTCAGGAAAGGAACCCCGCTAAGCCGCGGGATGCCGTAGTCTTCATTGTCATGCGGCGCAATTTGGACAATGACATCCGCGTCGGCTGCCGCCTGCCTGAGCTGGCGGAACTCCACCACCTTCACATCCACCTGCCACTTGCGTTCCGCGGCGATTTTGCGAATTTTTAGCGCGGTTGTCCCGGCCGTCACGACTCCCGTTCCGCAGGAAACCAAAATTACTTTAGAGGGCATCATTCACCTCCTTCTAAGATACTTAAATCATATCAAAAGATAGAGTTTAAAGGGGAAGCGCGTTCAGGGAAGCACGCAGGTAGGCAATAAAGCTTTCCGGGGTAGGGGATTGGATCAGGTGGGGGAGGAATCCGGGAAACTGGAAGAGCGTCATCAATCGATACAACCAGCGGATTTGGTCGTCCGGATGCTGGACGGCGGGCATGAGGATGAGGCGCACAGGCAGGCTCTGCTCCGGGGCGCCCATCGCAAAGAATTCGACTGGTTCGGCTAATACAGCCGCCGCCAACGCTGGTTGGAGCACATAGCGGGTTTCGGTATGGGGCAGGGCCAGCGCGGCCTCTGGGAACTGCAGACCGGTGGGAAAGGCTTCTTCGCGTTCCAGCAGCGCCGCGGGGAAGCCTGGCGTGACCAAGCCGGCTGCCAGCATTCGCTCTGCCAGGAAGGAGAGCGCTGCCTGCCTGCTGCCTGCCTGCAGCGAAACAAACACAAGCTCAGGGCGGAGCATCTCTTGTTGCGTGGTTGAGCTTTGGCGGGAGCGCGGCATTTTGGGCTTTATGCTGATATTTGAAGTGCCTCAAGGGTGTGGGCAGATTGTCAGTGCAAAGCATAATCCGGCTGATTGACCTTGTCAATTATCGGAGTGAACGAAGAAGCGCCAGGTATGTTGGCAAGCCTGCTTAATTGCTCTCAATA